>CANEUT010000129.1 GCA_947441895.1 Rickettsiales bacterium
ATCACCATCCGCGACAGCGTGCACGATGTCGAGCTTACCCTCATCATCGCCGGTATGCTGGTATTATTGGTGGTTTATTTCTCGCTGGGGCGTATTACCCCCACCCTTGCGGCCAGTATCACTTTGCCACTCACCCTGGCAGGCACGGTGGTTGGCATGTATCTGCTGGGTTACAGCCTGAATATTATTTCCCTCATGGCACTCACGGTATCGGTGGGGTTCATTATCGATGACGCGATTGTTATGATCGAAAACATGACGCACCATGTTGAACAGGGCGATGACCCGGTGGAAGCTGCCATTAAAGGTGCCAAGGAAATTACCTTCACGGTTATTTCCATCACCGTTTCGCTCATTGCGGTGTTTATTCCGCTGCTGTTCATGGGCGGTATTATTGGCCGCCTGTTCCGCGAATTTGCCGTCACTCTCTCCCTCGCGGTGGTCATTTCGGTGGTGGTTTCACTCACCGTCATTCCATCCATTTATGCCCTGCTATTACAAATGCGCGGGCCCCAGAAGCAATCCCTCCACGATCATGTTGGCGAACATGTATTCCGTGCCCTGCAACGCTCTTATGAGCGAGGACTGCACTGGGTGATGCGCCATCAGCGTTTTATGCTGCTGCTCATGCTCATGACCATTGTGGCCACGGTGCTGCTCTATATCAACATCCCCAAAGGCTTTATTCCCACTCAGGATATTGGACTTATTATTGGCACTACCGAAGGCCGCACCGATATTTCATCACGCGCGTTGGCCGAACGGCAAGTGGCGGTGAACAGCATTATTCTGGCTGATCCCGCCGTAGCAGGGCTGGTGAGTTTTGTGGGCAGCACCGGCAATGGCCCGGGCAGCACCAACAATCAGGGACGCATTTTTATTAACCTCAAACCCCTGAAACAACGCGATGTCAGTGCCAGCCAGGTGATTGATCGCTTACGCCCGCAACTATCAAAACTTGTTGGCATCAACACGTTCTTGCGCCCGGGACTTACCCTCACCGTGGGTGGCCGCCAAGGCAAAGCGCAGTTTCAATTTACGCTTTCGTCGGAATCGCTCGATGAGTTGCGTCTATGGGTTCCAAAGCTGATGGATGCCCTGAAATCGGTACCCAACATTACCGATGTAACGAGTGATCAAGATAAGGCCGCGTCGCAAGTGAAGGTAGTCATTAATCGGGACCGCGCCTCGCAATTGGGGATCGATATGGAAACCATCGACCAAGTATTGCAAAGCGGCTTTGCGCAACGTCAGGTGTCGAATATTTACAAACAACGCAATCAATATAAGGTGGTGATGGAAATAGCACCTGAACATCAAATGGGGCCCGAGGCGCTGCACCAGGTGCATTTAAAATCATCCTCGGGAGCATTGGTGCGGCTTTCAGAAATTGCGCATATGGAAACCAGTTTTGCTCCCATTTCAGTGCAGCATCAGGGCCAGTTTCCGGCAGCCAGTCTCAGCTTCAACTTACCCACCGGCGCATCCCTTGGCGATGCCACCGCGCATATCGAGAAAGTAATTGCCGATATTTCCATGCCACCCTCCATTCGCACCGGTTTTTCTGGCAATGCGCAAGCACTGAAAGACTCGCTTAAAACGCAGCCATTTCTCATCATCGGCGCCCTGCTTTCCATTTATATTGTGCTGGGCGTACTTTATGAAAACACGCTGCACCCACTCACCATTCTTTCCACCCTGCCATCGGCGGGCATTGGTGCGCTTCTTGCGCTCATGATTGCGGGCGATGATCTTTCCATCATCAGCATTATCGGCATTATTCTGCTCATGGGCATTGTGAAGAAAAATGGCATCATGCTGGTCGATTATGCGATTGCTGCCGAGCGTCATGGAATGGCCAGCCAACCCGCTATTCTAGAGGCTTGCAGCCGTCGTTTCCGCCCCATTCTCATGACCACGCTTGCCTCACTCTTTGGCGCCATTCCGCTGATAGTGACGGGTGGTAACGGTGCCGAATTGCGTGAACCGCTGGGTATTGCTATTGTGGGCGGACTTATTGTTTCGCAACTGCTCACCCTCTACACCACCCCCGTCGTTTATCTGGCATTGGCGCGGCGTTCCAGGCACCATCCGCAACCCATCGAAAGATTGGCAACATGAAAAAGCACGTGCTTATCTCTGTGTCGCTGCTTGCGCTTTCAGGCTGCACCAGCCTTTGGTTTCCCTATGAGAAACCAGTGACCACCACACCGGAAGCGTGGCGCGAAGTGGCACCCGCAACCACTGCCAACCCGTGGCCCGATCGCACATGGTGGCACGGTTTCAATGCGGCTGAATTAAACCCATTGATGGAAAAAGCAGTTGTTGAAAATAACGATATGGTCGCTGCTATTGCGCGCCTGCGCCAGGCCAATGCGCAAGTCACCATCAACGGTGCGCCATTGCTTCCCACGCTTGCCGCCAGTGGTGATGGGGCAGATATCCATGCCGGATCAAAAACAAAATCGGCCTCTGGCAATCGTTTTAATGGCAATCTGAACGCGTCTTACGAGCTGGATTTTTGGGGAAAAAATAGTGCCGCACGCGAATCCGCCGAAGCATCCGCTGCTGCCAGCAGGTTTGATAATGAGGTAGTGCGCCTCACCATCTTATCATCGGTTGCCAAAACCTATTTTGATGTGCTGGCAAGCGATGCACGCCTTGCCATCGCCCGCGAAAACATTGCCAATGCCAAACGCACGCTTGATTCACTACGCATGCGCTATGAGCAAGGGCTCATCAACGGGCTTGATATGGCGCAGCAGGAAAGCGAAGTGGCCAGCCGCCAAGCCGCCCTACCCCCCATTGAATTACAACGCAGCAAAGGACTCAGCGCGCTGGCGGTGCTGGTGGGCACGTTGCCTGAATCGCTCGCGGCACCCAACACCAAACTAAACGACATCAACGTTCCTGTCGTGCCGGTTGGCTTACCATCCGACCTGCTCATCCGCCGGCCCGATGTGCAAAAAGCCGAAGCCAATTTAATCGCCGCCCATGCCAACATTAATCAGGCACGCGCCGCATTCTTTCCCTCCATCAGCCTCACCGGCCAAGCAGGTTACACCAGCACCGCGCTCAGCCAGCTTTTTAAACCTGGCAGCCTGCTCACATCCTATGGCGCAAGCCTTGCCCAGCCCATTTTCAATAATGGCGAACTAAGCGGCGCGCTGGAATTAACCAAAGGCCAGTATGACGAACTGCTCGCCAATTATCGGGCGGCTATTCTGTCTGCCTTCACCGATGTGGAAGATGCGCTGGCCTCCGTCGCGCAAACTGCCACGCAAGAAAAAGCGCAGCTGCAAGTGGTTGCTTCCGCCAGAAAAGCCTATCAACTCTCGCAGCAGCAGTTCGATGGTGGACTGGTGGATATCACCAGTGTGCTGAACACCCAACGCACCCTCTTTAATGCGAACGATGCTCTGGTTCAGGTAAAACTTGCGCATCTGCAAGCCATTGCCGGGCTTTACACGTCGCTTGGCGGCGGTTGGAAAAAATAATCGAGTCGTTAAAACGAAAAGGATTTTTTATGGTTGAAATTCGTATGACATATGAGGGCGCACTGCGTTGCAGTGCAATTCACCAACCTTCAGCAACCACTCTACTGACCGATGCACCGGTTGATAACCACGGCAAAGGCGAAAGTTTTTCGCCGACCGATTTGGTGGCAACGGCGCTTGGCACCTGCATCCTCACCACCATGGCCATTGTGGCTGAACGGCTGAATATCGACCTCAGCGGTAGCACCATGAGCGTACGTAAGGAAATGGCGACCAAGCCCGTGCGGCGCATCGCCAGCCTCACGGTGGTAATCAACGTGCCCGCGACACTGAATGACGAGCAAAAACAAAAACTCATTCACGCCGCTGAAATTTGCCCCGTGTATGGAAGTTTGCACCCCGATGTGCAGGTGCCCATTGAATTTAACTGGGGCTAGCTCTCGTCACCCATCTTCAAGGCGGCAATAAATGCACCTTGCGGAATTTCCACATTACCCACCTGACGCATGCGCTTTTTGCCTTTTTTCTGCTTATCGAGCAGTTTGCGTTTGCGGCTGATATCACCGCCATAACATTTGGCGGTTACGTCTTTACGCATGGCGGAAATGGTTTCGCGGGCGATGACTTTTCCGCCAATCGCCGCCTGAATAGCAATCTGGAACAGGTGGCGCGGAATAAGGTCTTTCAAACGACCACAGAGCGCGCGCCCGCGCGGGTCGGCCTGCGTGCGGTGAACAATCATGGAAAGCGCATCCACTGGCTCGGCATTCACCAGAATGGAAACCTTCACCAAATCCGCTTCGCGGTAGCTATCAATTTTATATTCGAAACTGGCATAGCCCTTGGTGCCGCTTTTCAAGCGGTCATAAAAATCGAACACCACTTCGTTCAGCGGCAATTTATATTCCACCAGCGCCCGGCTGCCTACATAGGTGAGGTTTGACTGTTCGCCGCGTTTTTCAGTACATAGCGCCAGCACATTGCCCAGATATTCATCGGGCACAAAAATGGTGGCATGAATCCACGGCTCTTCCATCATCTGAATATGGGTGGGGTCGGGATAGTCCGCCGGATTATGTAATTCCACCATGCTGCCATTATTCATGTGCATGCGGTAGACCACGCTAGGTGCGGTGGTGATGAGGTCGAGGTTGAATTCGCGCTCCAGCCGTTCCTGAATAATTTCCAAATGCAGCAATCCCAAAAATCCGCAGCGGAAGCCGAAGCCAAGCGCGGTGGAACTTTCGGTTTCAAAACTGAAGCTGGCATCGTTCAAACGCAGCTTGGCCAGTGAATCCTTGAGGTTTTCAAAATCGGCTGATTCCGTGGGGTAAAGCCCGCAGAACACCACCGACTGCACGGGTTTGAACCCCGGAAGCGCTTCGGCGGCTTGATTCTTCTCGTCGGTAATCGTATCACCCACGTTACATTCATCGACCATTTTAATGCCGGTTTGA
>CANEUT010000130.1 GCA_947441895.1 Rickettsiales bacterium
CCCACTTCTGCGCCGCGCCAGCCATAGATCGACTGGTCATCATCACCCACGCAGCAGATGTTTTTGTGAAAGGCGGCGAGCAAGCGAAGCCACAAATATTGCCCCACATTGGTATCCTGATATTCATCGACCAAAATATAGCGGAAGCGCTCGGCATAAACGCGCAGCACATCAGGGTGCGCCTGAAAAATAGTGAGGTTATGCAAAAGCAGATCACCAAAATCGCAGCAGTTGAGGTTCTTCAGCCAGTTCTGATAGAGCGGATAAATTTTGGCGGCTACTTGCGGCAGGGTGTAAATGCCTGCGGGTTCGTTGATTTTATCAAACGTCAGGCCACGATCTTTCCAGCCCTGAATGACATTTTGCACGGCGCGGGTGGGAAATTTGGTGTGGTCGATATTGCTTTCGGCCAGCAGCGCTTTAATCAGCCGTTGCTGGTCATCATCATCCAGAATGGTGAATTGCGGGGTGAGGCCCACCAATTCGGCATGGCGACGCAGAATTTTCGCACCCACCGAATGGAACGTGCCCATCCACAAGGTGGATGATTGCGCGGTCTCGGCCACATCACCAAACAGCAAATGCGACACGCGGTGGCGCATTTCAGCGGCCGCTTTGTTGGTGAAGGTCACCGCCAGAATTTGCCCGGCAAACGCACGACGCGTGTTGATGAGGTGGGCAATGCGGGTGGTAAGCACGCGCGTTTTGCCTGTGCCTGCGCCCGCCAGCACCAGCACGGCGCCCTCGGTCGCTTCCACCGCCGCGCGTTGCTCGGGGTTTAAGGCCGATAGATAAGGTGCATCATCGGCGTTTGATTGGTTGAGGATAGTTGTCATTGATAAACTTGAAGAATTATGCATTTTTCTATCTAGGGTTGTATTTTTGATTTCTTGCTGGTAGAACTAAAAGAAAAGCAATATCACATATTCTCAAAACATATTTGTACAAGTAGTACGCTATGCACAAGGAAAGCACATTGTTTAAGCCGCATATCATTCGCGCGGCAAAGCCGGCTGACATGGATGCCATGCAGTCGTTGTTGATTCAGCTTTATCGTGAAGAGGGGTATGACTGCGTGCACGATCTTGGCACGCTGGGTGATGCCCTTTTTTCTTTTGTTGCGCCCATGCGGTTGCGTGCGTTGGTGGCCGAGTATGAAGAAAAGATTGTTGGCGTGCTGCTTTATTATTCGGGCTATGATGTAAGTTCGGCAAGTTTCGGATTTCACTTTGCAGACATTATCATCCATCCACATCTTCGGCGCAATGGCATTGGTAGAAACTTATTTGCAAATATGGTTGCCCAATGTTTGGCCGAAAAAGGACAATGGGTTTCTCTTACCGTTCAGCACAAAAATGCGGCGGCACGCTGCTTCTATCAGTCACTTGGCTTTGGTAAAGCCAAGGTTGATTTTTATAATATAGGAATTAGCAAAATGATGCTGCATGCGCCGGTGCAAATGCGTCTTGCGGTGGGTATCTCCAACTAAATCTTGCGGCACTAGTTTTGTTTGTTACAAGCAATGGTAATAAACAATAGGCGTGAGACATAATGCGCTATTTTAAATGGGCGATGGTCATTTTTTGTACGTTGGTGATGGTTGTGCCAACGGCCGACGCTGCGCCAAAAAAACGCAAAGCAAAACAGAATGTGGCGGCTGGTAATGGCACGCGTGATGAGCGTTACGCGGCCCTCATTTTAAATCCCATCACCGGCGAAGTGTATCATGAAGCCAATGCGGATGCGCGGCGCTATCCAGCATCGCTCACCAAAATGATGACGCTATATTTGCTTTTCGAGGCGCTGGAAAAAGGTAAAACCACCATGGATGCGCGCATGGATGTGTCGGATTATGCCGCCACCATGCCGCGCACCAACCTCTCGCTCGATGCGGGTGATTCGGTGCCGGTTGAAACAGCCATTAAATCGCTCATTGTGCTTTCCGCAAACGATGTGTCGGTGGTGGTGGCCGAAGCGCTGGGCGGTAGTGTTGAACGCTTTGCCGACATGATGACGGCCAAGGCCCGCGCGCTTGGTATGCGCAATACCGTCTTTCAAAACCCCCATGGTCTGCCTAATTCCGAGCAATATACCACCGCGCGCGATATGGCGAAGCTGGGCATTGCGCTAAAGCGTGATTTTCCACGTTACTATAACTATTTTCAAACCCGTCAATTCAGCTGGGCGGGCGCCACCTACTATACTCACAACCGGGTGATGCTGCGCTATGAAGGAACGGACGGTATTAAAACCGGATTCATAGGGGCGTCTGGCTTTAACCTCGTCAGTTCGGTTACGCGTGGTGGGCGGCCACTGGTGGGTGTGGTGATGGGCGGTGCAAGTGGCGGCTGGCGTGATAATCGCATGATTTCGCTGCTCGATACGAGTTATAAGACCATCGCCGAACGTGGTGCAGTGCGTGGCAAAGTGGTGGCATCGAATTTACCGTTGGCAAAAAATGGTGCCGCTGGCAATGCGGGCATCTCAGTGGCTCAGGCAGCAAGCGATGTGCTGGTGGGCAAAGACGATGCGTCACTGCTTGAATCCAGCGAAACCGAAGATATTGGCGTGATTACTTCCAGTGTCGAAGTACCTGTTTTTAGCACCAAACCTGAAAATCCCATGATGGCGCTAAAACCAAATGCAGAAGCATCGGCGGCGGTGTCATTAATAAAACCGGCACCACCGGTGGTGGTTACGAATTCGCCAGCGATTCCTCTGAAACCGGTGTCGCCATTTGCCGCCGCTGTTTCAGAAAAAACAGCGGTAAAAGTGGCTAAGGTTGATCCGGTGATTACCACTAAGCCGTCGGCGATGCCTGCAAAACCTGCACCAGCTGTGGCGGCAAAACCGGCCGTGGCCAAGGCTCCAATGTCGGCAGAAGATGTGGCCTGGGGCATTCAGGTCGGGGCGTTTTCAACGCAGGAATTGGCGCAACAAGCGGCGCAAAAGGCACTGCAAATCGCGGCGGTTAATTTAAGTGCCGCAAAAATTTCGGTGATGGGACCAACGGTGGGTGGCGCAGCCGTCCATCGTGCGCGGCTTGAAAATTTACCCAAAATAAATGCTATCAAAGCCTGCGAAAAATTAATCTCGAACAACTCGCCATGCTTCATTTATCGCGCGGAACCAGCGAAGCTGTAACAGAAAAAACTATCTTGATAACGAGGCCAGTAGGCCGAGCCAGCCATGAGCCCGCGAAGCGGCGCGGAGCATCGCACAGTAAGTGCGATCTGCGGAGCAAGGCAAAACTAAACGTCTAAGGCTTCCATGAATTTTTCACCATAAAGCGCCGTTTGCTCGCGAATGAAGTTGAAGCGTAGCTCGGGTTTTTTACCCATCAGCTGGTTCACGCGTTCGGCAGTTTCGTCCACGTCACCATCGGCAATTTCCACTTTTAGCAGAATGCGCTTTTTGGGGTCCATGGTGGTTTCTTTCAGCTGCGGCGCGGTCATCTCACCCAAGCCTTTAAAGCGGCCAATGTCGATGCGGCTTTTGTGTTTCACCGCCAATTGTGCCACCAATTTGTCTTTTTCTTTATCGGTTTGCGCGTAATAGGTTTGGTTGCCTGCAGTAATGCGATAAAGCGGCGGCTGCGCCAAATAAAGGTGACCATTGCTAATCAGCTTCGGCATTTCCTGATAGAAGAAGGTCATCAGCAGCGAGGCAATGTGCGCGCCATCCACATCCGCATCGGTCATGATGATCACTTTTTCATAGCGCAGGGCGGCAATATCGAACTGGCTGCCGGTTGAAACGCCCAGCGCCTGCATCAAATCGGAAATCTCTTGGTTGGCGCGAATTTTATCAATCGTGGCGCTGGCCACGTTCAGAATTTTTCCGCGCAGTGGCAGCACGGCTTGTGTTTCGCGTAGGCGCGCTTGCTTGGCGGAACCGCCGGCCGAATCACCCTCTACCAAGAACAGCTCGGTGCCTTGCGGAATGCTGCGTGTGCAATCGGCCAGTTTGCCGGGCAGGCGCAGGCGCGAGGTAACATTCTGGCGTTTGACATTCTTTTCCTGGCGGCGGCGCAGGCGCTCCTCGGCTTTGAAAATAATATAATCAAGCAGCGCATTGCCTTGCGCCAAATCACCCGAGAGGAAATGGTCGAACGGGTCGCGCATGGCATTTTCAACCAGTCGCGTGGCGTCGTTGCTCACCAGCTTGTCTTTTGTTTGGCCCTGAAAATGCGGGTCTTTAATGAAGAGCGAAAGAATAACCACGGCACCGGCCATCACATCATCGGCCATAATGGTGGCGGCGCGTTTGTTTTTTGTCATGTCGCCAAAAGCGCGCAAGCCTTTGGTGAGCGCCGCGCGCAAGCCCGCTTCATGGGTGCCACCTTCGGGCGTGGGAATGGTATTGCAAAACAGCGAGTGGTGGCCTTCTTCATCATCATGCTTGGGCCAGGCGATCGCCCATTCCACACGGCCTTTGCCATCGGCCAGTTCAGCCTCACCTGCGAAAGCTTGGGCCACAAGGGCTTTGCCTTCCAGTTCTTGAATGAGGAAATCTTGTAGGCCGCCGGGGAAGTGAATCACCTCGGCCGTGGGTACAGCACTGTTTTCACCAATCAGTTCAGCCGCGCATTTCCAGCGAATTTCAACGCCGCGGAATAGATAGGCTTTCGAGCGGATGAGCTTATAGACTTTCTCGGGCCGAAACTTCGCTTTGGGGCCAAAAATTTCAACATCGGGGCGGAAGGTGATGCTGGTGCCGCGACGATTTTTTACCGATCCCACATGCTTCAGCTTGCCCAGCGGCAACCCGCGCGAATATTCCTGACGGTAGAGCTCTTGCTCGCGCGCCACTTCCACTTCCAGATGTTCAGAAAGCGCGTTGACGACTGAAACACCCACGCCGTGCAAACCACCGGCGGTGTGATAGACTTTATCGCTGAATTTACCGCC
>CANEUT010000131.1 GCA_947441895.1 Rickettsiales bacterium
GCAGTAACGGCGCGGCCAATGTCGCCCGCATGTTTGGCCATTTCGCGCCCGTGGCTTGCCATCCACACATTGTGCCAACCAAGCATAATCACCGCCAGGCCCAGCACCGATGCGTTGAACAATTCCAGCCCCATGCCCGACACAGCCGACGATACTTCGCTGGCAAACAAAGCCAGCAAGCCCGCACCCAGCAACCCTGCCAGCACGCCGCCGCCCACCCACTGAAAGCGCCCTGCCATGCCACGCGCGGCAGAAAGCACAATGCTAACAATTAAGGCTGATTCCAGCACTTCACGAAATACAATGAGGGCAGCAGCGAGCATAAAAAACCTATTTCAAGTTATTGAACAACAATCTGGCCCTGAGCTGTGGCCTGGTTAAACTCACCAAAGAATTTATACGTCCCCTTTTTCAACGGGCCCACCATAATGACCGCCTGCGAGTTACCCGGAATGATTTTTTCACGGCTTAAATCGTGGCTCTCGAATTCCTCGGGCGTGGCATCGGCATTTTTTACATTCAGCTTCACTTTCGTATCGGCCGGAATGGTCACGGTCGATGGCTCGAACTTATGGTTCTTGATGGTAATATCATAGCTCGTGATATCGGCGGCCAGTGCAGGCAATGCAAACAGCGACATAACAGCGGCAACGGCAGTGAATTTAAGCATAAGATTCATGGCTTATTTCCCTTTATTAATGAGAATCATTCTCACATTTAATGCGAGCGATTCGCAAATGCAAGCCCTATCTTGAAAAATAATGCCGCCATTCACTCACCACGGCAGACACGCATTGACGCGCTGCACCCAAACCTCTAGGGATGCCGCCCAGCTTAACCGTAAGGCCCTCATATGCTCTCCATTCAAGACCTCACCTACCGCATTGCCGGCCGCACCCTGCTTGAGAAAGTATCGGTGAATATTCCAGCGGGCCACAAAATTGGCTTAGTGGGTCCAAACGGTACGGGTAAATCAACGCTGTTCAAACTGGTCGCGGGTGAATTGCAGGCCGATAGTGGTGAAATTAGCCTGATGAAGGGTATGACCATTGGCATGGTGCGCCAGGATTTGCCCGATGATGAAACCACCCTCATCGACATTGTGCTGGCCGCCGACAAAGAACGCGCCGCATTAATGGAAGAAGCCGAAACAACGGTTGACCCTGACCGCATTGGTTATATTTACGAACGCCTCGAAGCCATTGGCGCCTATGACGCGCCATCGCGTGCCAGCTCCATTCTGGCGGGCCTCGGCTTCAACGAAGAAGCACAAAACAGCCCCATCTCCTCATTCTCGGGCGGATGGCGCGCCCGCGTGGCGCTGGCCGCCGTGTTGTTCTGCCAGCCCGATGTGCTGATGCTCGACGAACCCACCAACCACCTCGATTTCGAGGCGATGATCTGGCTGGAAAACTTCCTTATGCGCTATAAAAATACCATGATTATCATCAGCCATGACCGCGATATTCTCAACAAAACGGTCGATCATATTCTGCATCTGGAGAACCAGAAGATCATTAAATATACCGGCAATTACGATGATTTTGAACGTCGTCGCGCCGAACGTAATCTTAATCAGGCCGCGCTGCGCGAAAAACAACTCAAGCATAAAGAACATATGCAGAAATTTGTTGATCGCTTCGGCGCCACCGCCAGCAAGGCGCGCCAGGCCCAAAGCCGCCTGAAGGCCATTCAGAAAATGGATATTGTGGACGCCGTGATGGCCGATCGCGTCACCGCCTTCACCTTCCCCCAGCCCGATGAATTGCGGTCACCACTCATCACGCTCGACCGGGTGGATGTGGGCTATACCGCGGGCAAGCCGGTGCTTAAAAAGCTGGAGCTGCGCATTGATAACGACGACCGCATCGCCCTGCTGGGCGCCAACGGCAACGGTAAATCAACCTTGGTAAAATTGCTCTCGGGCCGCATGGAAGCCATGGGCGGTGAAATCAATAAATCGGGCAAATTGCGCGTCGGTTATTTTGCGCAGTTTCAGACCGATGAATTGCCGGTGGAAAAAACGCCGTTTCAAATCATGGCGGCGGCCATGAAAGCATCACCCGAGCCCAAAGTGCGCGCAGCGCTTGGCCAGTTCGGGTTCGACAAACACAAGGCCGACACAAAAGTGGGCGAACTTTCGGGCGGTGAAAAAGCCCGCCTCCTCTTCTGCCTCATGAGCCTTGATGCGCCGCATATTATGCTGCTGGATGAACCGACCAACCACTTGGACATGGATGCACGCGAAGCGCTGATGCAGGCCCTCAACAATTATCAGGGCGCGGTGATTCTGGTGAGCCACGACCCGCATTTGGTGGAATCCGTCGCCGATCGCTTATGGCTGGTGGCCGATGGCACGTGTCAGCCCTATGAAGATGATCTGGAAGCCTATAAAACCCTCGTCGTTCAGCAACGCCGTAAGGAACGTGAAGGCGTAAAAAAAGAGGCAAAAAATAAATCCACCAACGGAAAATCAAACGAAAAAGAAGCCGAAAAGCTGGAGAAAAAACTGGCCGAGTTGAACGCCCAGCGTCACCAGCTGGAAGATGACATTGCCACCGCGTGTGAAAAAGGTGATGCCAAAAACATTGAGCGCCTCAACAAAACCCATGCGCAAGTACTGAAAGATTGCGCCGAAGCAGAAGAATCGTTGCTGGAATTGATTGCGGCGCTATAATCGCGCCATGAAAAAAATTCTTAAACGCATCGGCAAAATCACCTTCCTCACGCTCCTCACCTTCGGCGCGTATTTTGGGCTGATTCGCATTGATGGTAATTTGCACGAAGTGGTGCCGAATGAATTTTTTCGTTCTGCCCAGCTTTCGCCCGAACAGCTGCAACGCGCCATTGATAGTCACGGCATTAAATCCGTCATTAACCTGCGCGGCGAAAACTTGAAAACGCCATGGTATGTCGATGAGCTGGCCGTTACATCGGCCGCCGGTGTGGAACATATCAATTTTCGTGTTTCCGCCAAACGCCTGCTGCCCGAAGAGCGCATGCACGAGTTGATTGAAGTGATGAAAAATGCTCCCAAGCCCGTTTTGGTGCATTGTCAGGCGGGTGCTGACCGCAGCGGCCTTGCCTCAGCCCTTTATGTGGCCGCCATTAAAAACGGCACCCCGCTTGAAGCAAAACTTCAGCTTTCACCGCTTTATGGGCACTTGCCCATCAATGGCACCGTGGCCTATCCCATGACGCAGAGCTATGAAGCATTTAAATCCAAGCTGGATTTTGGCTCATAATTAGCCAACTTCACGAACACCAACCTTACGTGTAGTTGCTTCCAATGCCGCTATTGGCACTTCCGCGCTGACTGTTTCCATACGTCGCGCATAATGGGTGGGCTTGCCATCATATAAACGCTTTGCATCATCTGCTATTTCACGTCGCATATTTTTCCATATTTCAGGCTTCATCCATGCTGCATCGCCTTTTGTGTAATAGCGTAGAATATTTTTCATCCTAGCGCGTTCGGCAGGGCTTCCCGGCGCAATAGCAGCTGGATAATTATTCATCGGGGCCGAGCCTGGATCAAAAACCACGGGAACATATTGCTTCTTCTCGGTATAATAAAAACCCTCATTACCCGGATGATTATCAACCGCTGCCTGCCCTTGCATGGCCAAACGGCTATCAATCTGTTGGCGAATTTTTTCTTGATAGTGCACCAGCTCATCCCAATGTGGCAGATGCGTATTCACTGGCCCCATCTCATTGGCCAATTCTGGAAGTCTAAGTACTTTGGGCATCACGTTAATGCGAATACCATAAGGGTGTTCGTTATTGGAAGGCTTGCTCAAATCAGGATGCACATCACCGGGTAATTCCAATACTTCCTGAGAATAAAATGGCAGCAATCCATCACAGTGGTTTGCCGGCATGGGCAGGCTGCCATTTTGAATGCGAATAAGCGCGTGCAGTGATTTTCCATCTTTGAATAACTCATAAACCCCGCATGATTCAAACCCGCGGCCAACATAAGCGATTTCAGTTGCGTGTGTACGGCGCGCTTCATCGATAAACACCTGCACATAATCGGGCCAATTATTGGGCTTATCCTTTTTTAAATCAGCCAAACCCCACTCCTGATCAACAAGAGCTTGGGGCGTGAGGTCCTTCAATGAAATGCGGCGCGACATAGCCCCATTGTAGAATATTGAGCCCCAAATTGTGTGATGATTGTATGAAATCTAAGGCAAAAAACTGTTTTTAATGTATTTTTAATTTTCCAGCCTACCACCATACATGCAAGAAAAGGGAGGCACACCCATACTAAGCGCTCGCTTTACCGCTAAAACGCAAAAACCCCCGTCAGAAATGGCGGGGGTTTTTGTTTCTTTTGGTGCATATGGCCCAGCATAAAAAATGCAAAAATGGTCTAAACCTTCTCATTGCTGTCATAATTCTCACCTATAATGGATCGATAACAACGCGTAAGATACATGGCACAGGAAAAACATAAGCCAAAAGCAATGATTTGGACGGAAGCAGTAAGCGCCAGCGGTCATATCCGCATGAGCAATCGCCTTTCCAAAGCACTACAGGATAAAGGATTCGACGTGGTGATTGTGACCAGCGGCCACGCAGCCCAGATGGTTCGAGGGTTTGGTGATTTTGGTAATGCGAATGTTGTTGAACTACCGTCCTTAAAGCCAGCCGGCTCCTATGATCCCAATGATCCAGTCAGTTTTTTTAAATCACTCACTCCAGCCGGAAAAAAGTACGAAGATGATAAAGAATTTCAGCAGCAACGGCGAGATTTACTCATCCGCACATACGATCACGAAAAACCAGATATTATGATTACAGAACATTGGCCCATCGGACGTAGAAAATATGATGCTGAGATGTTGCCACTGCTCGATCATATCGCCGATCATAATAA
>CANEUT010000132.1 GCA_947441895.1 Rickettsiales bacterium
AAAATCTGGTTGGCAGTTTTTATCAGCCGCAACTGGTGCTGGCCGATGTGGAGACGCTGAAGACGTTGCCGCCGCGCGAACTGCGTGCGGGCTATGCCGAGATTATTAAATATGGCCTGATCATGGACGCCGAGTTTTATGGCTGGTGTTTGGAAAATGCGTCAGGAATACTGACGGGTGATGTGGGGCTGCTGCAGCATGCGGTCCTTGCTTCGTGCCGCATGAAGGCCGAAATTGTGGGTGCCGATGAACGTGAAAGCGGCGCTCGCGCCTTACTCAATTTTGGCCACACGTTTGGCCACGCGCTGGAGGCTGAGCTGGGTTATGATGGCCGACTGCTGCATGGCGAAGCAGTGGCGATTGGCATGGTGATGGCCTGTCGGTTATCAGCCGCCATGAACCTTATTTCGCCCGACGTGGAAACGCAGTTGGCGGGTCATTTTAAATCACTGAACATGCCCGCCACTCCGCGTGATGTGGCGCATGATTGGAATGCGGAAGCAATCGCCAGCCATTTTGCGGGTGATAAAAAAGCCGAAAACGGCGCGCTCACCTTTGTGGTGCTTGACGCGGTGGGCAAAGCTCGCGTGGCCAAGGGCGTGGATGCCGGACTAGCCTACAAAACCGTTCATTCGTTACTCGGGTAGTTGTTATGGATTCTGCATTGATGATTGAACTCATTCTGTTGCTTATGATGGTGCTGTGTTCGGCATTTTTTTCGGGCAGTGAAACGGCGCTGACGGCGGTTAATCGCGCCCGCATGTACAGTCTGCAGCAGGAGGGCTCGCTGCGTGCGGCACTGGTTAACCGGTTGCGCCATAAAAAAGAAACGCTGATTGGCACATTGCTGCTGGGTAATACCTTCGTGAATATTGCCATTGCATCTCTCTCAACCGTCAGCTTCGTGCGCCTGTTTGGTGACCATTATGGCGCCATTTACGCGACGATTTTTGCTACGTTTGTGGTGCTTATTTTTTCGGAAGTGCTGCCAAAAACCGTGGCTATTCACCACACGGAACGCTTTTCGCTGGCTGTCGCCCCCTTAATGAATTTTACGATTAAGCTGCTGATGCCGTTTACTTGGACAGTGCAGATTATTGTGCGCAGTGTGCTGCGCCTTTTTGGTGTTGATTTAAGGAATGTGAAGGGCCTGGTAACCGGTGTTGATGCCATTCGTGGCACCATTGAGCTGCACCACCATGAGGGTGATGTGGAAAAGGGTGACCGCGACATGCTGGGCAGCATTCTGGATCTGAATGACCGTGAGATTTCTGAAATTATGATTCACCGTTCGCAGGTTGAAAGTATTGATGCCGGCCTCGACCCCGAGATGATTATTTCGCTCGCCATTGCCAGCAACCATAGCCGCATTCCGCTGTGGAAAGACAATGCCGAGAATATTGTGGGCATTTTATACCTGAAAGATTTGCTGCGGCTGATGCGTCAGCAGAAAATTGGCATCACGCGTGAGATGATCCGCCGCATTGCGCAAAAGCCCTGGTTTGTGCCCGAGACCACCAACATGGCCGATCAGCTGACGGCCTTCCGCAGCAAACGCAAACATTTCGCCTGTGTGGTCGATGAATATGGCGCGTGGCTGGGCATTCTAACGCTGGAAGATATTATTGAGGAAATTGTCGGTGAGATTGACGACGAGCATGACCCGCTGGCCATTGCCGACATTATACCCTTTGGCGACCACGCCTATCGTGTGGCGGGCACGGTGACCATTCGTGATATTAACCGCCAGCTCGACTGGGATTTGCCCGATAGCCACGCGGCGACGGTGGCCGGTTTGGTACTGCATGAGGCGCGGGTTATTCCCGATGTGAATGCCACGTTTGAGTTTTATGGCTATCGCTTCACGGTGATGGAAAAACGTGTGAACCAAATTACTCAGCTGCTTATTGAGCGTTTGGAAGATAGTTTTGATGATGCGCAGGAGTAATTATATTCTTTTTTGTCATTCCCGCGAAAGCGGGAATCTCCTTTTTAATTGCAAGTGGATCCCTGCTTCCGCAGGGATGACAAGTCTCAATGTGCAGGTGCGCTCCCCCTCGCTTCGCGGTTCGCCATGGAAGGCGTCGCAGTGAACTCTTACGTATGAGATTTATGTATGCCGGATGCAAACTACCTGCTCGAATTCATTCCCAACGGCCGCTACGTTAAAGTTACGGCCATTGACCCGGCCACCGGCATTG
The DNA here is from genome assembly GCA_947441895.1 of Rickettsiales bacterium. Taxonomy (GTDB): domain Bacteria; phylum Pseudomonadota; class Alphaproteobacteria; order Rickettsiales; family UBA3002; genus QFOX01. Next base: position 2,202 of record CANEUT010000132.1, read on the forward strand.
AGGCGGTGCTAGTGGGTGATGCTCGCCAAACCCGCGCCCATTTAGCCAAGCTGGCGGTGCAGAAGCTGGAACACCTATTGAAGCAGCCGCGTTAGGAACGTTGTTTGTCCGGCACGCATCGCCGTTAAAACCCTCTCCCATCGGGAGAGTGAGGGGATCCACGAAGTGGTGGGGGTGAGGGCATCTCTGCCGCATGCGTTACCATGCCCCCACCCGAAATCCCCAAAAGTGATTTCGACCTCTCCCGATGGGAGAGGTTAAGGGTTCGCTAGGCCGCTTTTTTATGCCCTCTCCCAACGGGGAGATAGCTATGTTCAACACCACCCTCGTTTTTGTCATCCTGAGCAACGCGAAGGATCTCAGATATTTACGAGATTCTTCGTTTCACTCAGAATGACAAATTATTACCCAATTACCGCCGGCGCGGGAATGACAATCATGGGTGAGGGGCAGCGTGGCGGCGGTGGGCACCCAAGCAAAAATAACATTAAATAACGGCCAACCGATTTTTTTTCTGCAGAAAACCAATGAATATCAGGTTTTTAATGTGGTTTTTGTCACCCCCAACAATTCTCTAAAATTTATTCTATTTTAACCATCAGTTAAAACTTAATTAACTTTTATGTGGTGAAATACATTTAAGGGGAACCAATCCCCGACCACGTAATCGATACGATATATTGATAGGAGAGAGTGATGGGCGAGCCAACAAATGCAGAAATACTAGCAGAACTCAGAGCTCTGCGAGCTGAAAATGCAAGGGAAGAAGCAGCAGCACAAGCAGCGGCACGAGAACAGCGCCGCACCAGTTTGTTTGGTAACCCGGAAAGCCGACTCGATCGTAGTGCGTCTGCTGTCGGAAGTTTTTTAACCGAAATGGGTAGAGGCGCCCTAGGATTGGGTGCCGCGGCGGTTAATGGTGCGCGCGATTATGTTATTGCGCCGCCTTTGCGAGGTGCTGCATGGCTTGCGAGAGGTACTGCGTCCGTTTTGGGTGCTGGTGCTGAACTTGCTGATACCGACAATGATGATGCGCCCCGTCGTGCTGCAGCGCGCCCCACTGCTACCGCTGCTGCGGCTAACAATCAGCCTGCGAGAACTGATAAGCCTACGACTGACGAAACATTGGGTGTACAAGCCCTTCTGAAAAGGGAATTTGGCTTTTCGTTGCCTGGCCGCAACGGTGGTGAAGATGGTATAGCGGGTCGCGGAACCCTCGCTGCTGCGCTAAACGTGGCGCGTGCAGCTGGTATTTCAATCGACCAGAATATGAGCACTAGAGAGGTGTTATTAGCTGTCGCAAGCTTAACGCCAGCACAAAAAGAGGCGGCAAAAACAACCTTGACCGCTGCAGCCGCTGCGGCTCCTACTGGTGTTGCGCAAACCCCTGCGGGTGCAGCGCCGTCACGAGCGCCACATCAAACCGTTGCTGCTGCACCTTCAAATAGTAGACAAACGTAGCATCCATTGCTATCATATTAATAATCGCGGCGGGCTAATACCCCGCCGCTTTTTTATGCCCATTTTTTATCCTATCACCCTCGTTTTTGTCATCCTGAGCAACGCGAAGGATCTTATTTGTTGCATCTGGATTCTTCGCTATGCTCAGAATGACAAAATAAAAACGGCATGCAAACTGGTTCGGGCATGGCAGCGACTTATGCTGCGCTGCACACCAGAAGTGTGCTTGCCTATGCCCACATCGGCTGCTAGGGCTTGGGCAGTAAAAAGCAATGCACTGTTCAACAACACCTTATCAGGGTGTGGTGACTGGTGGCAAAAAACGCGAGGTTCCATGTTTAACAGTATGTTTAGCCGCAAAACCATCAAACAAATTCAGACGGAAGCGAATGCCGGCGCGTTAAAGCGCACGCTGGGTCGCTGGAACCTGGTTTCCTTGGGCATTGGCTGTATTATTGGCGCCGGTATTTTTGTGATGACCGGCACCGCCGCTGCTCAACATGCGGGCCCCGCCATTATTATGAGCTTTGTATTCACCGGCATTGCCTGCGCCTTTGTGGGCTTGTGCTATGCGGAACTGGCATCGCTGCTGCCTATTTCAGGCAGTGCTTACACCTATGCCTATGCCACGCTGGGTGAAATATTTGCCTGGGCCATGGGCTGGCTGCTGCTGCTGGAATATGGCGTGGCGGCGGCGACTGTTGCCGTGGGCTGGTCGGGCTATATCAATAGCTTCCTGCTGGGCTTTAACATTATGATTCCGCCGGAACTGACGGTGGCAACCGGTGCCAAAATTATGGTGACCGAAATTTATCGCGCGCAATATGTGGCGCTTGGCTATCAGTTCGCTGCCGATGGCATGTTGCTGAATGCGGCGGGTGAAATGGTGAAAGGCATGTTTAACTTACCTGCCGCCCTGGGTATTTTAACCGTGGGCAGCCTACTGGTGGTGGGTGTCAGCGAATCGGTGAAAGTGAACAACATCATTGTGGGCATTAAGCTGCTGGTGGTGGTGATGTTTATTGCCATTGGTGCGTTTTATGTGAATGTCGATAACTGGCACCCCTTCATTCCCGAGGCGACGGCGCCGGGGGTTTATGGCTGGGACGGCGTGTTCCGTGCGG
>CANEUT010000133.1 GCA_947441895.1 Rickettsiales bacterium
CTTGAACATTCGGGTTGGAGCGCGACGGGTGGTGATACGGCGCTGGCCATGCGCAACCCCGTGACCCGCGATGCCGGCATTTTTGCGGTCATTCAGAATTTCACCGATTCGCATAACGACCCCGCCACCATGATGCGCAACTTCACCGCTAACGGACTGAATAATGGCACCACCACCCATGCTTATGTGCTGAATATGGGCGAGGGAACGCTGGGCAACAGCCGCAGCAACCAGCAAGCAGTGTTGCTGGTCGATGAAACCACCGAGCCACCGCGCATGACGTTGGCGTTTCGTGGCACCGACCCCAAACTGATTCCCACTTCATCGCGCGATAATGATCTCTATACGCACTTAATGAGTATTGTGGATTATGTGATGGGCAAGCCCATGCGGCGCTATGAAGAACAATCGGAACTTTTCTGGCAAGGTGCGCAGGGTGACATTACCCGCATTTTGGGTGAGGTGGCGGCGCGCCACCCGGGTTCTGTGCCGCAACTGACCATGGCTGGTTATTCCTATGGGGCCGATGCGGCCACCCGCATGGTGCCGCGCATGGCGGAAGCCTTCCCCGAGTGGCGCGAGCAATTATCGCTGGTGGGGTTTGGTGCCATGTCGAGCTTTTCACCCGCCGAGCGCGAAAGCATTTATGCTGTGCTGGGCAACGACCCCACCCGCGCCCGCCAGCTGATGTCGCGCAACGACTGGATTCGTCCGTGGTTCAGCATCAATTCGTTTGTGGGCGAGGAGGCGCAACTTAACAGCAGTACCGGACACGCCTATAACGAATCGACCCATTTGGAAGCCATGATGGACGCGTTGCAGCAGCAAATGGCGCGTGACCCTGGCCAGGCCGAGGCCCGTGCCCGCGAGCTGGTGGCGGCCTATCGGCGTGACCCCGATTCGGTGCTGAATGATTTGGCGAACTATACCAATGCCGTGGTGCAGGGTGGGCAAGTGGCGGGCATTGGGCGCACCCCCAATATGCCCGCGCTGATGCATTAGTTAATCTTGCGGTTATGCTGGTTGCAGTTCCTGATCTGGCACATGACGGATATACCGCGCGTTGCGCACGTGGCGAATAATGGCATCGGCCAGCGCTGGTGTGGGGTCTAAGCCCGCCTGAAACTGAAGTGTAAAGCCTGGTGCGGCATTCACTTCCAATACTCTTCCCTGGCCTTTGGGGTCGACCACAATATCTACACCGTTTATGATGAGCCCTGTCGCATTATGCGCCTTGCGTGCTGCGACAAGTACGCTTGGTGGCACTTCTGACATGGGCGGGAATGTCACTTCCTGTGTTTTATCATCGGCACCGGTTTTTAAATCCTGCGTGCCTTTACGCAGCAGTACGGAATGCAGCTGATTACCAATCATGAGCACGCGATAATATTGAACGGTCTTACCATCCATCGTTGGCGGTTTTTCGCTATTGGGACCGGGCACGCAGTCGCTTTTTTTGACACCGGGTGGTGGAATAAATTCCTGCACCACGCTGCCTTGATCGCTGAAGGCGGTTATTTTCTCTAGCGCCTGCTGCGCATTGGCCACGACAAATACTGAGCTACTGCGTGAGCCGAAATTGGCTTTAACAACATAGGGGGGCTCGCCCAATTTACTGAGTTTTTTAGTGACTTCATCAAGCGTGGGTGTTGTTTTTGGTTCATTTACGAAGTAGGCGGGCACCGGTACACCAGCTTCATCAAGACGGATCGTTTTATTGATTTTTCCTTTGAACTCGTGATAGGAGCTGGAAGTTGTAGTGGCTACGACTCCCTGGCTTTCCAGAAAATCCTGCACGACTAAAAGCTTTTTAGAGTCGGCAGTGAAATAGCTAAACACGCCATTGAACTTATAATCTTTCAGCGATTTTTTACCGCCCTTGGACGGGTGGTGAATGACGTCGGTGATTTTGCCATTGGTTTCTTTGGGGGCTAAATCCTGCGCGAAGGCGACGGTTACCTTGTGGCCCATGGACTCTATTTGATTGATCACGCTTTGTGTGGGTGGATTTATAATGCGCTCGTTCTTGCCATCGCCGCGGCCGGCGGAGAGCAGAAAGAGGATATGCATCGGGCGTGTGATTTGGGTTGTCATACTCCAAAAATACACGGACCAGATAGATTTTGGCGTGAAGATTTTATGAAGATAGTCTTTTACATTAACGCCGTGCTTTAAAAAAATCGCTCAGCAATTGCCCGCACTCGGCTTCCATCACCCCGCCGATGACTTCGGGCGCGTGGTGGCAGGTGGCGTGGCTGAAAACCCGCGCCCCATGTTCCACCCCGCCGCCTTTCACATCATAGGCGCCGAAGATGATTTTTTTGATTTTGGCTAAACTTGCTGCCTGCGCGCACATGGCGCATGGCTCCAGCGTGACAACCAAGGTGCAGTCTTCCAGATATTTGCTTTTGCGGGCGGCACTGGCGGCGCGGATGGCCAATATTTCAGCGTGGGCGGTGGCATCGCCATTGGTTTCAACAAGGTTATGGGCGCTCGCCAGCACGGTGCCATCACCCGCGACAATGCTGGCGGCAATGGGCACTTCGCCCTTTTGGGCAGCGGTGCGGGCGAGGGATAAAAGCTGTTCGATGGGGTGCATGGCGGCCAATAAAAAACATCACATAACTGTAACAGTAAAATAGTGCGCATTACTATAATATAAAGCTGTTTTAATAGGTAGCAAATGGCCATGGACGAGCAAAAAAACAGTAACGAAAGTTCGAGCAACATTCGTAAGCGCGCCGACCTGCTCTTCATGCATAATGGTCGGGAAATCAACATTGATCAGCTGGGAGCATTGTTGTGATAAAGGCAATCACTGATGTTGAAGCAACCCCAAATTTTGGTCCGTTTGATTGGACAACAATATGTGGTTCAAATGAGCGCATCGGTTCGGTGCATGATTGCGAGCGCTCGAAAGGTTATTATCCTAACTGGAACAAGGGCTTCTATACCAAAGTCTTTCATTTGCCCGACCGCGTCGTTGTTCATGCGATTGATCGAATCGACAATGTTCCAGGCCATCTGCCCGACTGGGCCATCGAGACCTCCGACAGTGGGGTGGTGAAGACACGGCCATGCGGTGTTGCGGTTCACTATTCCCTTTCGGAAGACCATGTCCGCGAGTTTGGTTTGCCACATGAGGAGCAAATCAAGGCTGCTTTTCACGAAGATGCGCTTAAGGCCCTTACCTATGCGTATGAGCATCAAGCGAGTGAGGATGGTCCCAACACCAATATTCTTGAGGCGCTGACGCGGGAATTCGCCCCCAAAACCAAGCCCCATGCTTCGGCCGAGTGGGCTGCGATGGAGCGTGAGATTATGGGTTTAAAAAGCGCAACGCACAGCGCCAATCCATCGTCGCGTGGTGGCATGGTGGGTGGTTTGGTGGCCGTGGGCGCGGTGGTTGCGGGAGCTGCTGCATTTGCTCTTCTGGCCCAGTCGAACAAAAAGAATGAAGCGAGCAGGTAAGCCCTAGCGCTTGCGGAAGGTTTCCAGCGAAATGACTTTTTCGTCATTGGCGGCGCGTGTGTCTTCGCTTGGTGCGTCTTCTTCAAACGCGGCCATGGGGGGTTTTTCGCTGCCATTTTTGCCAGTGGCGGGGCACGAAACGGCTTCATCACCCGAGTTGGCGACATTGCCTGCCGTGGCAGGTTTTTTGCCGTGAAACTGCAGGCCGAATTTGATGGATGGGTCGGCAAAGGCGGTCAGCGCATCGAACGGCACCACCAGTTTTTCAGGAATGTTGTTGAAGCTAAGCATGAGCGAAAATTGTTTATCGGTGATTTTCAGATCCCAGAACTGATGCTGCACCACAATGGTGATTTCCTCAGGGTAGCGGGCCTTCAGCTGCGGCGAAATGCTAACGCCCGGATAGTTCGTTTGGAACGAAATGAAGAAATGATGGTCGCCCGGCAGGCCATATTGATCAACATGCACCAGCGCCTCGCGCACCACGTTGCGCATGGCGGAGTCGATCAGGCCGGGATAATCAATCGTATCGTTCATAATGCTTCTCTCGTTTGCTGAAAACGGGCGTTTTGCTTCGTCATCGCTGTACTCGGTTCGGTTATGTAGCGCTGCTACACTCCCTCCCTGCATGCAGGGACTCCTCGCACTCCACCCATTTTGAGCAAACTTGCTTCAGTTGTTGTAGACAGGCTATTTCTAGTCCTTTTTCGCGCGAAGCGCCACAGAAATATAAATCCAGCGCCCCGCCGGGCCGCCCCAAGGGGCGATGCTTCTTGATTTTCCACTTCAAAGTACACCGAAGGCGAAGCCTGAGGGACTTTGAAGTGAGTGGTGTTTCTGTTGCCCGGTACACCACCCGAAACCGCGTTTACGAGCTAGAACTCGTCAAGCCACACTAAGCGGCGAGACGGGCTGCTACGACGTTGTTGTCGTTAGCTGCAACGAGTGCTACGTTGTCGTTTGCACTTAGAAAGTTGACTCAATATATGGGAAGTCACCCCAGGCAAAGACGATGTCTTTATTGCGGTTGTCGATGCTAATTCGGCCCCTCATTTGCGTCCATCCCGACTTCCCGAAAGAAGCTTCTGGAATGAACTGGTCCCCCTACGCTCCAAAGAGCTTCGGGCGACACTCCTTCGCCATATCAGTCTTCGTGCAGCTTACGCTTAAGAGGCGTAAGCCACCCGGAGCCTTGGCGAAGGGTGGTGGAGCCGCCGGGCTCTGCCCCCGGGTCCAATCCGACTATTCCACGTCGCGTTTATCACCATAGCTACCGAGGTAGC
>CANEUT010000134.1 GCA_947441895.1 Rickettsiales bacterium
CCCACACGTTTGGCAATCGATGTTTCAAAGAAGCGCAAATCGCCAATGCACAGTGAGCGAATAACCACCGAATCGGTCAGGCGCTTATTACGGTGCATCTGGTCAACCAGCAGGTTAATCTCGTGCTGGCTCATCCATGGCGACATGAATTGCAGCACCGCCGTTTCGCGAGCATTCACCGACACTTCTTCCATCACATGACGGTTAAGGCGGTATTTTTTAGTCAGTTGTTTTTTCAGGCTGTCGGAAACATGGGCGAACACTTTTTCGGCAAACGCATAGGAAAGTCCGCCGCGCACCACCATTTCTTCCAACACATCATGGTCGCGCGAAAATTCATCGAGCAACACTTCCAAACTGGTTTCGGCCAGATGGGCCCCACGGTTGGCCAGTAAATCACGCGACACATCGCGCTGACGCGTTTGCACCAGCGCGTGCGACAATTCTTTTGAAATCGATTCGCGGCGCGCCATGGCCTGCAATTTGGGATGTTCATTGGTGGCGCGGGCGATGGCAATCAAATCGTCTTCGCTCAGCACGTACGAATATTGCAGCACAGGGGCGGCCACTTCGGGGCGGTCATTCGCCAACGCCCAAATCACATCATGCGGCACGTTCATGTTTGATTTCAGGTGTTCTGCAATCAGCTTGCGCACCTTCACTTCGGTATCTTTCAGCAGCAGGCGGAAAATTTCATTGGCCAGCTTGGTTTCAGCGTCGGTGAAAATACCCGAATTATAGCCACTGGCAATTTTATCGGTAATGCGCACCCGCATGGCCGCCGACGGCTCACGAACAAGAAGCTCGATATCTTCTCGCGTGATATTCATATTCGATTGAGCCATGGGTTGGATTACCTGCACGAAATGGAACTCCGAAAGTTAAGATTAGAGCATAATCGTTAATAATCTGTTAACATATTTGCACTGCAACAGCAATTATTTCCAGCCACTCGCATAGCATAAAAGCAATGTCACGACCAGTGCTTGACCCTTTAAACAGGTGCTGTAGAACAACATTACCCACCGATTCGGCAGGAGAGACACAGTGAGCAAAATTTACAGCGACGCCAAAACCGCCCTCGCGGGGCTTTTGAAGGACAATATGACCATTATGTCGGGCGGGTTTGGCCTGTGCGGCATTCCGGAACATTCCATTCTGGCGCTGAAAGAGTCGGGCATTAAGGGCCTCACTATTATCAGCAATAATTGCGGGATCGATGAGTTCGGCCTCGGTATCTTGTTGAAAGACCGCCAAATTAAGAAGATGATTTCATCCTACGTGGGGGAGAACAAAACCTTCGAAACGCAATATTTGGCGGGTGAGCTGGAAATTGAATTCAACCCCCAGGGCACCCTGGCCGAGCGCGTGCGCGCTGGCGGTTCGGGCATTCCCGCTTTTTTCACCAAAACGGGCGTGGGCACCATTGTGGCCGAGGGTAAAGAGCTGCGTGAATTCCACGGCGAGACTTATGTGATGGAAACCGGCCTCACGGCTGACCTATCCATCATCAAAGCATGGAAAGGCGACATGGCGGGCAATCTTATTTTCCGCAAAACCGCCCGCAACTTCAACCCCATGATGGCCATGGCCGGCAAAGTAACCGTGGCCGAGGTGGAAGAGCTGGTGGAAGTGGGTCAGCTGCCGCCCGATGACATTCACACGCCCGGCATTTTCGTGCAGCGCATTTTCAAAGGCACCAACTTCGAAAAACGGATTGAGCAACGCACAACCCGCGAGGCGGCATAAATTGTCATCCTCGAAAAATTTTCAGTAGAAAATTTTATCGGGGATCCAGGCGTCATCAAAAGTCAGGAGACTTTATGATGACAAATAACAACTCAAGTGCTGGATTCCCGCCTTCGCGGGAATGACAGTAAAAAAGGAGATAAACCATGGCTTGGAATCGTGATCAAATCTGCATGCGCGCGGCGAAAGAGCTGCGTAACGGCTATTATGTCAATCTTGGCATCGGCATTCCCACGCTGGTGGCCAACCATATTCCGGCGGGCATGCATGTCACGCTGCAGTCGGAAAATGGCATGCTGGGCATGGGCCCCTTCCCCGTGAAGGGCACCGAAGATGCGGACCTGATTAACGCCGGCAAACAAACCATCTCGGAACTGCCGGAGAGTGTGTATTTTGATTCGGCCATGAGCTTCGCCATGATTCGCGGCGGCCATGTCGACCTCACCATTTTGGGCGCGCTGCAGGTGAATGAGCGCGGCGATTTAGCCAACTGGATGGTACCCGGCAAAATGGTGAAGGGCATGGGCGGCGCCATGGATTTGGTGGCCGGAGTGAAGCGCGTGGTGGTGGTGATGGAGCACAACGCCAAAGACGGCACCCCCAAGCTGGTGAAAGAGTGTGATCTGCCCATGACCGGCATCGGCGTGGTGGATTTGATTATTACCGATTTGGCCGTGATGGAAATTAGCAATGGCACCATGAAACTCATCGAACTGGCCGACGGCGTGACGCTGGACGAAGTGCGAGCCAAAACCGCCGCCAGCTTTGAAGTGGCATTGGCGCAGAAAGCGGCTTAGGAAACGCTAAAACGGTTGCGGAAAAATGAGCGCGCAAATGCAGAGTGCTCGCCAATTGCTCCATGAAACATCAGTTAAGCATGAATCCAATTATCCCGCAGCTTTTAGAAGTATTTGTCAGCGCATAGACTGCCGTGGTTGATACGGTGGTCGAGGCACAGCTTGGCGAGTTATGTCCACTTCTCACTTTCCCTGTCCCGGGAATACCATCGTCCATTTTAGTATCAATATTCCATGCTTCCTCTGGTTTAAGGATGCCACCACCAATCCAATAAACAGAATTGACGCCAGTAAATGTAAGCCAGTTATAGCGAACATCCGAGAGGTCGCTGTAGCCCAGCTCAAAATTAACGGCGGTGCTCTGACTTAACTGAGCTGCCACCCAATAGGCATTACCCATTTTTGATTTTGGCACTGCAACGCCCGGTGTAGGCGGAGTCGCGTTAGCAACCGGATTTACGAAACCGACATAGGTGCCCTCAATAAGTCCCGCCATGGCCAACTGCTGCCACGCGCGATAATTCTCAAGATGGTCGGTGCCGATCCAACCGTCCCCATTCCCGTTGCAGGTGCCTGGTGTGCCAGCGCTTCCCGAAGCACCCGCACATGCCGAAGTGCTGGTCGTGTCCTTCCCCCAAAAACTGGTCGCATTATTCATGTCCCCCGGCAGGGCAAAATATTTATCGCGAAACGTATTCGTGGCCGCTGTGTATCTTTGAAAATCAGAGGTAACACTTCGCAGCTCACTGGCACGAATGAGCGATTGCCCGGCCAGAATACCGCCCGTCAGCAGGCCCAAAATGACCAGCACAATACTTAATTCGACAAGCGAAAAGGCTTGTCTCAAATGAATCCCGTCCTTCGACGGGACTCCGCTTCGCTTCGGCTCGACCAGTGAAAAACCCTGACGCATGGTTGATATCATAACGAAACCCCACCCATTTTGCAAATCAGCTTCCACTCGGCCGCTGTTACGGGCTGCACGGAAAGCCGCGCGGAAGTGATGAGCGACATAGTGGCAAGGGCAGGTGTGGCTTTCACTTGCGCTAACGTCACTGATTTTTCTAACGCACGTACGGCACGTACATCTACCATACCGAATTTGCCCGTTTCATCGGTGTGGTCGGGGTAGAATTCGCGGATGACTTCCACGATGCCAACGATCTCTTTGCCCTCATTGCTGTGGTAAAAAAAGCCGAGGTCACCCTTCTTCATTTTCATCATGTTTTGCTTGGCGAGGTGATTGCGCACACCGCTCCAGAACGTGCCTTTGGCACCGGCTTTTACCTGTTGTTCCCATGACCAGGTGGATGGTTCGGATTTGAATAGCCAGTAGTTCATATTTTCCCCTCGTCATCGCGAGCGTAGCGCGGCGATCCATCTTTCTTTATGGTGCCCAAGATGGATTGCCACGTCGCTGCGCTCCTCGCAATGACGATTTATGAAATGGTGGTTACGTGGATGCGTAGCCTTCCATGGCGAGCCGCGAAGCGCGGGGGTAAGCGTTAGCGTAGGGGGCTGAGGCCCCCTTCAATAAACTACAACTCCGTGCCGCCCACGGTCATCGCTGAAATAAGCAGGCTGGGCTGACCCACGCCCACCGGCACCGACTGACCGCCTTTACCGCAGGTGCCAATGCCCGGATCCAGCGCCATGTCATTACCAATGGCGGTAATTTTTCCCATAATATCCGGGCCCGATCCAATGAGCGTGGCACCTTTAATGGGCGAGGTGACTTTACCATCTTCGATGAGATACGCTTCGGTGGCGCTGAACACAAACTTGCCCGAGGTAATATCAACCTGACCGCCGCCCAAATAGGGTGCGTAGATGCCGCGCTTCACGCTTGCAATCATCTCGTTTTTATCGGCCGTGCCGCCCAGCATAAACGTGTTGGTCATGCGTGGCATGGGGGTGTGCTGATAGCTTTCGCGGCGGCCATTGCCGGTGGCGGCCACGCCCATCAGCCGCGCATTGTGGCGGTCTTGAATGTAACCCTTCAAAATGCCGTCTTCAATGAGCACATTACGCTGCGTTGGCGTACCTTCATCATCAATCGTCAGTGATCCACGGCGGTTTTCGAACGTGCCATCATCCACCACCGTTACGCCGCGGGCGGCTACTTGTTCACCAATACGGCCGCTGAAGGTGGAGCTGCCTTTGCGGTTGAAGTCACCTTCGAGTCCATGGCCCA
>CANEUT010000135.1 GCA_947441895.1 Rickettsiales bacterium
GAAGAAATGCTTTCGGTGGGGGCCCGCTGCGCGGTGCAAGGCAGTTTGCATGATGCGCATCAGGTGCTGTGCGAAGTGGTGGGCTTCCGCGAGAAAGTAGCGCTGCTGATGCCGTTCACCTCGGTCGAGGGCATTGGCCTTGGCGCGAAAGTAACGCTGATGACGAACAACTCTTCCGTTGAACCATCGGACGCGTGGCTGGGCCGTATTGTGGACCCCATGGGTAACCCGATTGATGGTAAAGGGCCGTTAGTGCGCGGTGGTGTACCGTATTTGCTGCGGGCCAATCCGCCCGCCGCATCGAGCCGCGCCCGCGTGGGTGGCAAAATGGATTTGGGCGTGCGGGCACTCAACACATTCCTCACCTGCTGCTATGGCCAGCGGATGGGTATTTTTGCGGGCTCCGGCGTGGGCAAATCGATCCTCATGTCCATGCTGGCGCGCTATTCCAAGGCCGATATCAACGTGATTGGTCTGGTGGGGGAACGCGGCCGCGAGGTGCAGGAATTTATTGAAGATGATTTGGGTGAGGAGGGCCTCAAGCGTTCGGTGCTGGTGGTGGCCACCTCGTCGGATTCCGCATTGCTGCGTAAACAAGCGGCCTATACCACCATGGCGATTGCCGAATATTTCCGCGACCAGAATAAACAAGTGCTGTGCTTGATGGATTCCGTGACGCGCTTTGCCATGGCCCAGCGCGAGATTGGGCTATCCGCCGGTGAGCCGCCCACCACCAAAGGCTATACACCCACCGTGTTCGCCGAATTGCCGCGCCTGCTGGAACGTGCAGGACCTGGCGCGCCAGGCAGCGGTTCCATCACCGGCCTTTTCACCGTGCTGGTGGAAGGTGATGACACCAACGAACCCATTGCCGATGCCGTGCGCGGAATTCTGGATGGTCACATTGTACTCGACCGCGAAATTGCGCAGCGCGGGCGTTACCCCGCCATCAATATTCTGAAATCTGTTTCGCGGATGCTGCCCGATTGTAACTCCGAATTTGAAAACAGCCTGAACATCACCGCGCGCCGCTTTATGGCCAGCTATGAAAACATGGCCGAGCTGATTCGCCTCGGCGCCTATCGCCGTGGCACCGACCAGGATGTCGACCGCGCACTGCATTTCTATCCGCAGCTGGAAACTTTCATCAGCCAGCGCGAAAAAGAATCGGCCACGCTGGCCGAAGGTTACGCACAGCTGGCCAAAATTCTTGGGCTGACGGACGCGACGGCCGTTGAGAAAGCTGATTCATGAAATCGATAAAAACGCTGCTGCGGGTAAAACAGCGCGAGATGGATGCGTTAAAGCGCCAGCAGAGCTTGCTGGAAGCACAGCGCGATGAAGTCTATGGCATTATCGAGCGTTTGGCGCAGCAATTGGTGGATGAAATGAAAGCTGCGCAAAGCATGCCGGAGCTTTCGCAATTCTTCGGCGGATTTTCAACCACCATTAAAAAACGTCAGGAACAAATGCATGTTCATTTGCGCAAGGTTGAGGTGGAGCTGGATAAGCTGAACGCCCAGCTGCGTGAACGCTTTAGCGAAATTAAAAAATATGAACTGACGCTGGCAGCCTGGGAAAAGCGGCAGAAAGACGCCGCAAACCGGCGGGCGCAACAGGAGATGGACGAAATCGCAATTCGAGGTTATGTTCGCCGTGATGTTCAATAAAACAATCAGTTTGGGTTTGCTGTTTTTGCCGCTCGCGCTTTCGGCATGCCTGTCGCAAAGCAATGTGCAGGCCAACTATGTTGCGCAGCAGCTGCTTTGTCAGGAATCATCGCGCGTGGCGGCACAAGAGACGGTGGATGGGGTGGAAAATGCACCCATCTCTGTCAGTCAGTTTGCCAAATGCATGCGTCAGGCCGGCTGGAATGTAGCCATGCCCAAAGCACCGGCGCCCACACAGCCTGCGGCCGCGCAACCGGTGCAGCAGCAACCGCAACAACAGCCCGTTGCTGCGCCACAAGCACAGCCAGTAGCCCCGCAGGAACAAGCGCCGCCGATGGCCCAACAACAAAGCCCTGCGCCCGTGGCTGCTACCCCACAAGCTCAAGCGCAGCCGTCATCCGGTGCGGCGGTCTATCAACCGGCTCGCCCCGCAGGTGCGGCCGATGTGTATTATGGTAGCGGTGCCGGAAGGCAGTTCTAGGATCACTTCAAAGTCCCTCGCTTCGCTCAGTGTACTTTGCAGTGGAGTGCCTTGTGTACGCTAAAGCGGGCAAAGCCCGCTCGGCGCGCACTGCTTTGTTATACTCAACTGCCTGTAGAATGAGTGCTCCCGTGGCTGGCTCGCCCAGCTCGCTTCACGCTTACGGATAAAGTAGCGAATGCTGCCACGCGCCATTTTGCAGCCGATAGATTTCACGCTCATGCAGCCGCGCTTCGCTTTGCTCCCAAAACTCAATGCTGGTGGGCGCTAACCGCCAGCCCGACCAATGGGGTGGGCGTGGCACATCACGGCCCTTAAATGTTTCGTTCATTTCAGCCACGCGTGCATCAAGCGTTTCGCGTGAGGCAAGTGCTTGCGATTGCAGCGATGCCCAAGCACCAATTTGCCGTTCGCGAGGGCGGCCAGCAAAATAGGCATCGGCTTCAACGTCGCTGGCGGCGGTGATGCTGCCTTCAATGCGCACCTGACGATCCAGCGGCATCCAGTAAAAGCAAAGTGCCGCATGGTGGTTCTGTTTAATCTCGTTACTTTTGCGACTGGTGTGGTTGGTGTAAAATAAAAACCCTTCGGGCCCATGAGCTTTCAGCAGCACAATGCGCGCCGATGGCACGCCAGCACTGGTGGCCGTGGCAAGTGTCATGGCGGTGGGTTCTTTAATACCCGCATGGCGGGTCGCATCATCAAGCCATTGCGTAAATTTTTCGAGTGGGGTGTGCATGGTGCTTTATTCTCCGAATGATTTACCGCATACTTACCGCATGCGCACCGACATCGTCAATCTACGTCAGTTTTATTCGTCGCGACTGGGTCGCAAGGTGAAGCACCGTCTGCGTCAGGTGATGCGTGATGTGGGACCAGTGCTTGCAAACGACGCGGTGGTGGGCGTGGGCTATGCCATTCCGCTGTTGCGGGACATGGAACACAAAGCGCCTTGCGCGATGGTGGCGCTGATGCCAGTTTCGCAGGGGGCCATTTACTGGCCGGTGCATCTTGAAAATCGCAGCGTGCTGGCCGATGAGTTGCGCCCGCCATTTGCACCATCAAGCCTGGGGCGGGTGGTCATGTTGCATGCGCTGGAACATGTGATGCAGCCCGATGAATTGCTGCGCATTTATTGGCAGTTATTGGCACCGGGAGGCCGTTTGCTGCTGCTGGTGCCCAATCGCCATGGGTTGTGGGCCAGCATGGGGGCCACGCCGTTTGCTTCCGGCACGCCCTATACGCTGGCCAAAATGAAAGAGCTGCTGCGTGAGGCCGATTTTACATTGCGCGAATCGACCTCGGCCATGTTTACGCCACCCTCATCGCACCCGTTATGGCTGCATGCATGGCGCGTGATGGAATGGCTGGGACGATGGCTATTTCCACGCTTTGGTGGTGTGCTGGTCATTGAAGCTGAGAAGCAAATTTACGCGGGCATTCGCGAGCCTGCCGTGGCCGCTAAGCGCAAGCAGCACTGGTCTGCTCAGCCCAGTGCTGCGCTCAACAAAACCAACGTTTAATACTTCACAAAACAGCCATAGGGTTTTGTTTGTGCAACTTTCACTGGCTTGCCAGCTTTCAGTGATTTCAGGGCTTCGCTGACATAGTTTTTTGCGCCGGCAATATCGGCCGAATCGGCCGTTGATTTATCATCAATTGCGCCCATGTAGGCAAGGTTGCCCGCCTTGTCGATGACATACATGTGTGGCGTTACTTTTGCGTCGAAAGAACGGCCAATTTTACCTTCCGGATCGCGCACATAATAGGAGGCTTTGGCGGCCTGCTTGCTAACGATTTCTTTCACGGCGGCATCATTTTCCAAATAGCCTTCTTTGCCTTTGGCGGATGCATTTAATGTAACCCACACCACACCATCAGAAGTGGCGGCTTGCTGAAGCTTTTGCATATTACCCGCTGAATAATGTTTTTCAACAAACGGGCAACCAGCATTCGTTGTTTCAAGCACCACTATTTTGCCTTTCAAGTCGGCAAGCTGAATGGTTTTTCCACTCAGGGAATCAACCGCCGAAAAATCAGGCGCGGGCTGACCAATGACGGGCAGTGCTAAAGCAGCAGTGGAAAGAAGTGCCGTGGTGGTAAAAGCAAACATACTGCGCAACATCGGTCGCTCCATTAGGTTAGGGTGTGTAGTTCTTAGTAATCGCTTCTCTCACGATAGCAGTGGTAAGTAATTGTGGCAATACTACACCTGCGTGTTGCGGTGGATAATACACCACCAGCGGCACACCATTGCGGCCAAAGCTGGCGAGGAAGGTGGTGATTTCGGGGTCGCTCATGGTCCAATCCGCCACCATGGTGACCACGTTTTTTTCGCGCAGCAATTGTTGGGTTGATTCTGGGTTGAGCGCCACGCGCTCATTCACTTTGCAGGTGAGGCACCAGGCAGCCGTGGCATCGACCAGCACGGGGGTACCTTTCGCCCGCAGCTCGCTTAGTCGTGCAGCGTTGTAAGGTTCACGCAGTGCCGATGTTTCCATGGGTGCAATGCTGATAATTTGTACCAGTACCCACACCAGCCACGCAGCGGTCGCCAGC
>CANEUT010000136.1 GCA_947441895.1 Rickettsiales bacterium
CATTCCGGCTCGCACACCCCACAATCAATACATTCATCGGGGTTAATGGCCAGCATGTTTTCGCCCTCATAGAAACAATCGACCGGGCATACTTCCACACAGTCGGTATATTTGCAGCGCACGCAGGCATCGGTAACAACGAAGGTCATGGGCTCCTCTAAGCGTCAGATTCAATGGCGGCGTTTTTACGTGCAATCCGCTGAATCTGCAAGCGGTGAAGTTTGGTTTCTTTCAACATGGTGCCAGCCCGTGCCAACACCAGCGCAATAAATAAGGCACTGAAGGAAGCAATCATCAGCAGCAGCGGCTGCAGCATGCTGGGGTCAATACTTGGGCCGCCGGCGCGCAGAATGCTGGCCGGCTGATGCAGGCTATTCCACCAATCCACCGAGAATTTAATGATGGGCAAATTAATGCCGCCCACAATGGCAATCCACGCGGTGGCCACGCGCGTGCGTTCATCATAACCACCCGCATTGGCTACCCCCATGTAACCCATATAGAGCAGCAATAAAATAAGCATGCTGGTCAGCCGTGCATCCCACACCCAATAGGCACCCCAGGTGGGTTTGCCCCACAGCATGCCCGTCACCAATGTAATGAGCGCGAACACCGCACCCACGGGCGCCGCACTGCGCGCTAACACATCGGCCAGCGTGTGCCGCCACACCAGAAAGCTGGCCGACATAAGCACCATGAACCCATAGGCTGCACTGCTCATCCACGCCGCAGGCACGTGAATATACATCACCTTCACCATAGCCCCTTGCTGATAATCATCGGGCGCTACCACGATCGCCAGATAAAGCCCCACTACGGCGCACACCAGTGCCACAAGCATGCTCAACGGAAGCGCATATTTGCTGACACGTTGAAACTGGGCTGGGCTTGCGAAGCGATGCATTCTTTTCCTAACGGCATGTTTCTGTGGGCAATTGCGTTGTCATCATCGTGCTCGAAGCTCATGTAGCGCTGCTACACTCAAGCTTCTGCGCGCGCCGATTCCTAGCACTCGCCTCACATAAACACGCCTCACATGTGCGGGCGTTTATTTTGTCATTCCCGCGAAAGCGAGAATCTACTAAACCATCTAGCGCAACAAGAGGAAACTGCAATGACTCAAATCAACCAATTGCTCACCATTATGGCGAAATTGCGCAACCCAAGCGGTGGCTGCCCGTGGGATCTGGAGCAGAATTTCGCCACCATCGCCCCCTACACCATCGAAGAGGCCTATGAGGTGGCCGATGCCATTGCCAAAGGCGATATGGACGAGCTGAAAAACGAACTGGGCGATTTGCTGCTGCAAGTGGTGTTCCACGCGCAAATGGCCGCGGAAGAAAAACTGTTCACCTTCGAGGATGTCGCCGCCGCCATCGGCGAGAAAATGATTCGCCGCCACCCGCATGTGTTTGGCGACGCCGAGATTAAAGACGCCGCCGCCCAAACCGAAAACTGGGAAACCATTAAAGCCGCCGAGCGCAGCAAAAAGAAAAGCGATCGCACACTGGCCGATGTGCCCGCCGCCCTGCCCGCGCTGATGCGTGCGCAAAAGCTACAAGCCCGCGCCGCCCGCGTGGGGTTCGATTGGCCAGACACACAAGGCGTGATTGCCAAAATAAAAGAAGAATTGGCGGAAGTAGAAGAAGTTTTAGCGACCTGTCATCCTGAGCAAGGCAAAGGATCTCGTGCCGCGGGAGATGCTTCGGCTTCGCCTCAGCATGACAGGCTGGTTGATGAAATTGGAGATTTGCTTTTCGCCGTTACCAACCTCGCCCGCTTTGTGGAGGCCGATGCCGAAACAGCATTGCGCGGCACCAATCAAAAATTTATCCGCCGTTTTGAATTTGTGGAAGATGCATTGAAAGCGCACGGCGTGAATATTAAAGACGCGTCACTGGATGAAATGGAAGCGCTCTGGAACGAAGCGAAGAAAAAAGAGGTGTCTTAAATTTGTTATTGTCCCGCCTTCTTAATTTGTCATCCCGGGCTTGACCCGGGATCTACTTTGAAGGAGATTCCTGCGTTCGCAGGAATGACAAACACAAGAGGATAAAACCATGACGGCACAAAAAACCATCCTCATCACCGGTGCCACGGCGGGCATTGGCAAAGCCACGGCGGAACTGCTGGCGCGCGATGGTAACGCACGCCTCATCCTCACGGGTCGCCGCAGCGAACGTTTGGAAAAACTCAAAAGCGAATTGAAGTGCGAAACCCACATCATCCCCATGGATGTGCGCGACCGCGCCGCAAGCCTTGCCGCCATCGCATCGCTGCCGCCGGAGTGGGCCGAGGTGGACGTGCTGCTGAACAATGCGGGGCTTGCGCAAGGGCTTTCGAAATTCGCCGAATCCGATTTTGCCGATTTTGAAACCATGATCGACACCAACATCAAGGGCCTGCTCACCCTCACTCAATCCATTCTGCCAGGCATGAAGAAACGTGGGCGCGGTCACATCATCAACATCTCATCCATCGCGGGAACCTATCATTACCCGGGCGGGCATGTGTATGGTGCCAGCAAAGCCTTCGTGACGTATTTTTCGCTGGCGCTGCGGGCTGATTTATTGGGTGCGCCCATTCGCGTCACCAACATTGAACCGGGCATGACGGAAACTGAGTTTTCTGAAGTGCGCTTTCATGGCAATAAAGAAAAGGCTGGTCTGGTTTATCAGGGCATCACCCCATTATCGGCCCACGACATTGCAAACGCTATTGGCTGGGCCATCAACCAGCCACCGCATGTGAATATCAACCGCATCGAAATAATGCCGGTGATGCAGGCCCCCGCAGGGCTTGCGGCGCATCGCGAATAACGCAAAACTACTTATAGATTGGCAATGCATTGGCGGGCGGGGTTTGACCCTGCAAATGACCTGAATCATTAATGGCATCTAAATTATTCCACGCCCGCTCATAGAAGGTGGGGCTTTGGCTGAGCGCCATGTTGAGGTAGGTTTTGGCCAGCGCATTGTCTTTCGCCAAATGGGCATAAAGCCCCAGATTATTATCAAGCGCGGCACCGTCGATATATTTGCTGGCTACTTCTTTCGCCGTTTCCGAATCACCCGAAACGCCATACACCATGGCTAAATTCAAATCGATCTGCTTGCGCTGCGACGGCGTTTTGGCTAGGCGCGATGCCTGCTGCAACGCTTCCACCGCCCGGCGGAAATTGCGGTCAGCCGCCTGGCTTAGGCCCACATTATTCAAAATCGCGGGGTTATCGGGGCTTTGTTTCAGCGCCTCGGTGTAATAAGCCATGGCTTCGGGCGTCATGTTTTTGGTGACAAATAAAATGGCCAGCGCATTCAGCGTGCGCCACCGCGATCCATCTTTTTCCATAATTTCAGCGAAACTTCGACCCGCATCCACCGTTTTACCAAGCGCCATCAGCGTTAGGCCGCGGCCTTCTTGCGCATCAAGGTTGGTGGGGTTTTCGCGGGTCAACTGCTCAAACATGGCCAGCGCCTGATCATTCTCGCCCAGTCGACGCAAACTATCGGCCAAACCAAGTTTATAGCGCAGCAGTTCTTCAGGCTTGGCCTTGCCCGATGTCACCAATTGCTCATAAAACTGGCTGGCACGACGATAATCACCGGCAGTAATGGCCGCTTTCGCCGCATCTTCCTGCGTATCATTCACGCCCTTCACGGTGGGCTGGTCAAAGGCGGCGAAGGTTTTGTCGGGGTCCATCCATTGCTGGCCCATTTGGCCGCAGCCAGCCAGCATCAGGCTTGTGGTCATCAACAATAGTTTTGGTAAAATTTTCATGGCCGAAGCAATAGCAGCCCAGAAACAACTTTGCAAATGCTAGCCGCCACGCTATGCCTAGCCGCGATGACGGCGAAACACACGAATTATAACATTTCCTGGCCGCGCCACCTCATTCAAATCGAGGGCATGGACGCGGCCGATATTCATACCATTTTGGGCCTTGCTGAAAGCTACGTCACCCGCAACCGCGCGGTCGATAAAAAACACAAAATCCTCGGCGGACGCACACTCATCAATCTGTTCTTCGAAAACTCCACCCGCACCCGCACATCATTTGAATTAGCTGGCAAGCGCCTTTCCATGGATGTCATCAACATCAGCGCTGCCACCAGCTCCGTCAACAAAGGCGAAACACTGCTTGATACGGCCATGACACTCAACGCCATGCAGGCCGACGCCATTGTGGTGCGCTCACCCCATGCCGGCGCGGTGCAGCTGATTGCGCAGAAGGTGGATGCCCACGTGATTAACGCCGGCGACGGCGCGCACGAACACCCAACGCAAGCCCTGCTTGATGCCCTGACCATCCGCCGCTGGTTAACAAAACGCGCCACATGTCATCCTGAGCGTAGCGAAGGATCTCGCTTAAAACGAGATGCTTCGGCAATGCCTCAGCATGACAGTTTTAAAGGCCTCAACATTGCCATCTGTGGCGACATCGCCAACAGCCGCGTGGCACGCAGCAACATTCACTTGCTGAAAGCGCTGGGCGCAAACGTCACCCTTGTTGCCCCCCCAACCATGATGCCTACGGGGGTGGATGGTTTCGGCGTGAAATTTACCACCAACATGGTGGAAGGCCTCGCTGGGGCTGATGTGGTGATGATGCTGCGCATTCAGCACGAGCGCATGGCCGGTCGCGGCATTGCCAGCGTGCGTGATTATTTCCACAGCTATGGCCTCGATTATAAAAAGC
>CANEUT010000137.1 GCA_947441895.1 Rickettsiales bacterium
CAATGACCGAGGCAGCGCGAATGGCAGCCGTGCTCCATAAATGCGCCCCTTGCGGATGGAGCGCAATAATAATCACCGCCGCCAACCCTGCGCGGCTGCCTGCCATGAGGTTAAAAAAGTAACACACCCCAATGGTCACCAGCATGGCCAAACAAACGGCCAGCGTCAGGTTCGAAAAAATGAGCAAAAACCCAATGGTGGCCACACTGGCAACTAGGTTCGACTTCACCCGCACCACGGTTAGCGGCAGCGCCTCCTTGCCATCGGGAGAAAGCACCAGCAGCATGGAAATGAGAATCCAGCTAATATCGAGCAGGGGCACCAGATCGCCCACCGCAAACATGAACACCGTGCCAACGCCACATTTGGCAATATAAAGCAAAAGGTCACGATGTTCTGGTTTCATGCGCGCCACTTAACTACGGATACATCGAGATAGCAAGAGCGAGCCGGGCGAGCCAGCCATGAGCCAGCGAGAGCTGCGCTAAAATTTTGTCAGGAGACAAATTTTAGCAAATCAAAACTACGGCGCAGCCTTAAAAATAAGGCTGGCGTTTGTGCCACCAAAGCCGAAGCTATTGGAAAGAGCAGCGGTTACTTTTTTCTCTTTTGCTTTCAGCGGCACCAAATCCATCCCCGCGACCGATTCACTTGGGTTCTCCAAGTTCAGCGTGGGTGGCAGCACGCCATGCTTCACGGCAAGAATACTGAAAATCGCTTCCACCGAACCGGCACCACCCAGCAAATGGCCAATGGCCGATTTGGTGGACGACATGGACACGGTGGTGTCGCCAAACAAGCGACGCACGGCCCCGGCCTCAATTTCATCGCCTTTGGGGGTGCTGGTGCCATGGGCATTAATATAGCCAATCGCCTCAGGGCGCAGCCCTGCATCGTTCAGCGCCATTTTCATGCTGCGGAATCCACCATCGCCATCATCGGCTGGGCTGGTGATGTGGTAGGCGTCGCCGCTTAAACCATAGCCCCCGAACTCGGCATAAATTTTTGCGCCACGGGCTTTGGCGTGCTCATATGCTTCCAGCACCAAAATGCCCGCGCCTTCACCCATTACAAAGCCGTCGCGGCCCGTGTCCCATGGACGGGACGATTTCTCAGGCGTTTCGTTATAGCTGGTGGAAAGGGCACGCGCCGCAGCAAAACCCGCAATGCCAATACGGCAAATGGTCGCTTCAGCCGAACCGGCAACCATCACATCGGCGTCGCCGCGCTGAATCATCTTCGCGGCATCGCCAATGGCGTGCGCACCAGTCGAGCAAGCCGTCACCACCGAATGGTTGGGGCCTTTCAGCCCGTGTTTGATGGAAACCTGACCCGAGGCCAAGTTAATGAGCGATGCAGGAATAAAAAATGGCGACACGCGGCGTGGGCCTTTTTCGGCCATCAGCAGCACGGTTTCTTCAATCGCTGGCAAACCGCCAATGCCCGAACCAATCATCACACCGGCGCGGACGCGCTTTTCTTCGGTGCTCAAATCAATGCCAGAATCGTTAATGGCTTCATCGGCCGCGCCCATGGCGAAGTGGATGAACGTGTCCATCTTCTTCTGTTCTTTCGGCTCGATATAGTTGTCGGCGTTGAACTCGCCCGGGTTATTGCCAAACGGCACCTCGCCCGCCACTTTGGCCGGCAGGTCCGACGTGTCGAACTTGGTGATGGGGCCAAGGCCCGACTCACCAGCGATGAGGCGTTTCCACACATGGTCAATGCCCACGCCCAGCGGCGAGACAATGCCCATACCAGTGACAACAACACGACGGGTCATAGCAAATACCTATACGGATGAAACGGCGTCAGGCTGCGCCGAAGCGCGAGGCTTTTTGAGAACCGACGCGGAGCGTACACAATAAGTACGTGAACATCGGAAGCGCAAAAAAGCCGAGCGAGGCGGCCAGCATCACGTCGTTAGGCTGCGTTTTTCTCGATGAACTCGATGGCGTTCTTAACGGTCTGAATTTTTTCAGCCGCTTCGTCGGGAATTTCCACGCCGAATTCTTCTTCGAAGGCCATGACGAGCTCAACGGTGTCGAGCGAATCCGCGCCCAGATCGTCGATGAAGTTCGCTTCTGGCGTTACTTTGGCTTCTTCAACGCCCAAATGTTCAACAACGATTTTCGTTACGCGTGGTGCAATATCAGACATGGAATCCTCTTGGTTTCGTTAAGTCAGAAAGACAGCGGATGTTTATTGGTTTTAACCCGCCATCTTGGGAACGTTTGGCGGCTTTATCATACCAAAATGCAAATTGGCTAGTAGAAATTCATCCACAGCCCTCCCCACCCTGCCAATAAAGACCGAAACTTTAGCAAATTATTAACCTTTGGCTGGTAATCATGGAGTTGTAATACATAACGACGCACGAGGTATATCATGGCCACCACGCAAGAAACTAAACCCGCCCCAACCACCACCCGCGATGAAAACGCCTGCGTGTCGCTGATAACGGCTTTCGCCTCGCGTCAGGAAGTTCCCCTGTTCGATGCCCAAGTGCGCAATGCCGGCTATAAAATGCTCGAAAGTATTTATCAGTAGGACGAAATAATGGACATTCGTCGTGTAAATAACCCAGATGGATCGGTTACCTTAACCGATACTGATTATCCAGGCCAACGCGTTTATATTGCGCCTAATCGCCAAACCTTTGCCACACAGCCCGAAAGTGGAGCAAGCATCTACTCCTCAGATGTGGGCCGGAAAACCCTGAGAGAACTTGATAGTCTCCATGCAGTGGCAACGGGTTCTGCGATCACCTATCCTAATACCAATCTACATAGCCATACATGGGTGGGGCAGCAAAGCTTCTCTTCCGGCCCAACATCAAACCCTGGGACGCTGAGTCTTGATCCCCGCGATTGGCCCCCACAAGAAAACGGGCCACGCCATCGCTAAGTGTGACAATCCAACTAAACCATCAACAATCCGCCATTGATGTGCAACGTCTGGCCAGTAATATAGCTGGCTGAATCACTCGCTAAAAACGCCACACCCGCCGCCACATCTTCTGGCAAGCCAAAGCGTGAAGCGGGAATGTTCGCGGTAATGCGCGCCGCCTGTTCTTCGTTCAATTTATCCGTCATCGCGGTTTTAATGAAGCCCGGCGCCACGCAATTCACCGTAATGCCACGGCTGGCCACTTCCGCCGCCAGCGATTTGCTCATGCCAATCATGCCTGCTTTACTGGCGCAGTAATTGGCCTGGCCGGGGTTACCCATCACCGCCACCACCGACGCAATATTAATAATGCGGCCCGAGCGCTGTTTCATGAACGGACGCATCACCGCGCGGTTAAGGCGGAACGTGGCCACCAGATTAATATCAATCACGCTGGTGAAATCTTCGTCCTTCATGCGCATGGCCAAACCGTCTTTGGTCACGCCCGCGTTACATACCAAAATATCTAATCCGCCCAGCGCTTCTTCAGCCTGAGCTGGCAATGCATCCACCGCCACCGCATCGGTTAAGTTACAGGGCAGAATTTTCGCCATGCCACCCAGTTCCGCGTTCAATGCTTCCAACGCTTCCACGCGGGTGCCCGAAATAGCCACGCTGGCACCGGCCGCCACCAATGCTTTGGCAATGGCACCACCAATACCGCCGCTGGCGCCAGTGATGAGTGCTTTTTTTCCTGCGAGGTTGGTCATGAGAGTCTCCTTGATGAATATGCGAGGCTGTGCGCATGGTGAGTTCAGCAGAACGAACCGGGCGCAAATGAATAGCTAGGCCGCTTTGGCGTAGCTGTCTAAATCTTCTGGTGTGCCAATGTTAATGACGGCAATTTCGGGGGCGATACGTTTAATAAGCCCCGCCAGCACATTGCCGTGACCAATCTCGATGATGCGGGTCACGCCATTATCTTTCATGGCCAGCACGCTATCCACCCAGCGCACCATGCCCGTCACCTGCGTCACCAGCAAACCTTTAATCTGCGCGGGGTCTTGCGCGTAATCCGCCGTGACGTTCGCCACCACCGGAACCTTGGGGGCCAATAACGTCGCGCGCCCCAGCGCTTCTTTCATGGCTTCAGCCGCCGGTGCCATCATGGAACAGTGGAAGGGTGCCGAAACCGGCAGTGCAAGCGCGCGCTTGGCGCCTTTTTCCTTCGCCACTTCCATGGCGATTTCCATGCCACGCGCCGAACCTGAAATCACCGTCTGGTTGGTGGAGTTATGATTTGCAATCTCAATAATTTCGCCAATCGCACGCATACGTGCCGCGTTCACAATCTCTTCCACCCCGGCCAGTTCGGGCCCAATAATGGCCACCATGCCACCTTTGCCTTGCGGCACGGCGGCTTGCATGGCGTTGCCACGAATTTTCAGCAGGCGCGCGCAATCGGCAATGGTGAAGCTGCCGGCTGCTGTCAGCGCCGAATATTCACCCAAGCTATGACCCGCCACACACACGGCGGAACCGGGCAGCGTGATGCCCATCTCTTTTTCCATCACCCGAAACGCGGCGAGCGATACGGCCATAATGGCGGGTTGGGCGTTCTGGGTTTGGGTCAGCTCGGCTTCCGGCCCTTGCTCCATCAACGCGGAAAGTTTGAATGAAAGCGCGTCATCCACCTCCCCCAGCACCTCGCGGGCGATGGGGAATGCGGCAGCAAGGGCCTGGCCCATGCCAACGGCCTGGCTGCCCTGGCCGGGAAATACGAATGCA
>CANEUT010000138.1 GCA_947441895.1 Rickettsiales bacterium
ATATGCCTCGTCGCCATCATGTCGAAATATATTTCTCACGTAGCAATCAATTTGACAGCTCTCCGCTGCCGATAGGTATAGAAAACTCTCTTAATGGCTACGCACCGATTCCAACCGCAAATGGCGCAAATAATCTGGAATCATTGAAATCTCTATCCATGCAACGATACACAGACACTCCTCCAAAAGAACGACAGAAGCTTATTGATGCCCGCCAAAAATGGCTGGAAGACAACCATCTTGACTTAAAAAGTACAACGAACAGGGCAACGAACAGGGCACAATAATTCAACGAACAACGAACAGGGCAACGAACAGGGCACAATAATTTATTGTGCCCTGATTGTATTTTCCCTGATTGCATTCTGATTGAATTTAAGCAGCAAGAAAATCATCCATCGCCTGACGTCGGGCAAGCGCTTCTGACCAATACTGCTCCCAATCATCGACCGCCATCTGCAACATGGATGAGACTTTAAAATCGCCCCCACTATCTTTGCCAATGCGCTGGCGAGCGCTGCTCCACCGATATTCAGCCGGATGCTTGCATATGCCCGCAGCTAATGGGTTCAGCTCCACATACCTCACCGCCTCATAAGCATAGGCTTCATCCATGGGGTAAGAATCAAATCGACCTTGCCACAGATAGCCCCGCCATCCCTTCTTTTTATTGAGGTAGCGCGTATAGCGCCGGTGAGCCTCGCCAATGCGGCGAAGGCCAGCCTCATGCCAGGGAGTGGCAATCAAATGAACATGGTTCTGCATGAGACAGTAAGCATGAATAGAAAAATCGCCTGATTCTGACTGCTCGCGCAACAGTGCGAGATACATACGATAATCGTCGGCTTCAAAAAAAACATCCTGCCGACGGTTGCCACGCTGAATAACGTGGTGGGGCATGCTGGGAACAATCAGACGTGCAGTTTTTGTCATGTTTTTTAGATATCAGGGTTTCAATCAGGGCACAATAAATTATTGTGCCCTGATTGAAAGCAGAGATATTTAATCTATCCCCCTTGCATCGGCCGCAAAATCCCTTATCTACCCCATTGAGAGAAACAGCCAATCGGCTAGAAATCTTCATCAACTTATTCAAAAATAAAAGCTTTTATAAGGACACTGCGATATGGCAAAAGTTATTGGCATCGATCTTGGAACTACCAACAGCTGCGTGGCCATCATGGATGGCGGCACGGCAAAAGTGCTGGAAAACGCTGAAGGCGCCCGCACCACCCCCTCCATCGTGGCCTTCACCGGCGACGGCGAGCGTTTAGTGGGTCACCCGGCCAAGCGTCAGGCGGTCACCAACCCTGAAAACACCATTTTCGCCGTAAAACGCCTCATTGGCCGCCCCTATGATGATCCCATCACGCAAAAAGACGCCAAACTGGTGCCCTATAAAATTGTGCGCGCCGACAATGGTGACGCATGGGTCGAAGCCCGCAGCGAAAAATTCAGCCCATCACAAATCTCGGCCTTCACGCTGGGTAAAATGAAAGAAACCGCCGAAAATTACCTCGGCGAAAAAGTGACCGATGCCGTCATCACCGTGCCCGCTTACTTTAACGACGCCCAGCGCCAGGCCACCAAAGATGCCGGTAAAATCGCCGGCCTCAACGTGCTGCGCATCATCAACGAACCCACCGCTGCAGCGCTCGCTTATGGGTTCGAGAAAAAAGACGGCCAAACCATTGTTGTGTACGATTTGGGTGGCGGTACGTTCGACGTATCGGTGCTGGAAATTGGCGATGGTGTGTTCGAAGTGAAATCCACCAACGGCGATACGTTCTTGGGTGGTGAAGATTTTGACATGCGCATTCTGGATTTTCTGGCCGATGAATTCAAAAAGTCGGACGGTATTGACCTGCGCAAAGACAAACTAGCCCTGCAACGTTTGAAAGAAGCGGCCGAGAAAGCGAAAATCGAGCTTAGCTCGACCACGCAGACCGACATCAACCTGCCATTCATTACGGCGGATGCCAACGGTCCGAAACACCTCAACATCAAACTCACCCGCGCCAAGCTGGAATCGCTGGTCGATGACCTGCTTGAGCGCACGCTCGACCCCTGCAAAAAAGCGCTGAAAGATGCGGGCATCGACAGTAAAAACATCGACGAAGTGGTGCTGGTGGGCGGCATGACCCGCATGCCCAAAGTCATCGAGCTGGTGAAAAACTTTTTCGGCAAAGAACCGCATCGCGGCGTGAACCCCGATGAAGTGGTGGCCATCGGCGCCGCCATTCAAGGGGGCGTGCTGAAAGGCGAAGTGAAAGACGTGCTGCTGCTCGACGTCACCCCGCTTTCGCTCGGTATTGAAACCTTGGGCGGCGTGTTCACGCGACTGATTGACCGCAACACCACCATCCCCACCAAAAAATCGCAAACCTTCTCAACCGCGGACGACAACCAAACCGCGGTGACCATCCGCGTGTTCCAGGGTGAGCGCGAAATGGCGGCCGATAACAAAATGCTCGGCCAGTTCGATTTGGTGGGCATTCCGCCCGCACCGCGCGGCATGCCGCAGGTGGAAGTGACCTTCGACATCGACGCCAACGGCATTGTGAATGTGTCGGCGAAAGACAAAGCCACCAGCAAAGAACAGCAGATTCGCATTCAAGCTTCGGGCGGTCTTTCCGATGCTGACATCGAGAAAATGGTGAAAGACGCCGAAGCCAACGCCAGCGCCGACAAAGAAAAGCGCGCGCTGATCGAAAGCCGTAACAAGGCAGAAGCCCTGGCGCACGAAGCGGAGAAAAACCTCAAGGAACATGGTAATCTGGTGGGCGATGCTGAAAAATCAGCCATCGAGGCCGATGTGAAAGCCGTGCGCGAAGTTCTCGAATCGACCAATAAGGAAGATATCGACGCCAAAGCGCAAAAACTCAGCGAGTCGATGATGAAGCTGGGCGAGGCGATCTACAAAGCCCAGCAATCAGCGCCGCAAGGCGGTGATACGGGTTCAGCGCAAGCGGCAGATGGTGAACCAAACAACACCTCCGCAGCCAACGGCGAAGTAGTCGACGCCCAATTCGAAGACGTGTCCGACGACAAAAAAGACTAGTGATCAGAGTCGAGAGTCGAGAGTCGAGTGATTATCTACTCGGCGCTCGACTCTTTACGTTTCTTCACTTAAGAACTGGTTTTATGAAGTATTTTTATCATCTCGGCTCTCGACTCTCGACTCTGGTTACTTGCCATGGCCGATGATTTTTATAACATGTTAGGTGTCGCAAAAGGCGCGAGCGAAGACGAGCTGAAAAAAGCTTACCGCAAGCTGGCCATGCAATACCACCCCGACAAAAACCCCGGCAACGCCGAGGCCGAAAAGAAATTCAAATCCATCAATGAAGCCTACGATGTGCTGAAGGACCCGCAAAAACGCGCGGCATACGATCGCTATGGCCACGAAGCTTTCGCCAATGGCATGAGTGGTGGTGGCGGTGGTGGCGGCCCGGGCTTTGGTGGCGGCATGGGCGGTGGCAGCTTCTCCGATATTTTCGAAGATCTGTTCAGCGAATTCACCGGCGGTCGTCGTGGTGGTGGCGGTCAACCGCAGCAAGCATCGGCCGCGCGCGGGTCCGACCTGCGCTACAACCTCGATATCACGCTGGAAGATGCCTATAAGGGCAAACAGCAGAACGTGAAAATCACCACCTCCGCCAGCTGCGATGCGTGCGATGGATCAGGCGCCGAAAAAGGCACCCATGCCGAAACCTGCGGCACTTGCAACGGCCGCGGCGCGGTGCGTGCGCAGCAGGGATTCTTCACCGTGGAACGTAGCTGCAGCAACTGCCATGGCACCGGCAAAGTCATCAAAAGTCCTTGCAGGACATGCGCGGGTTCGGGTCGTACTCGCAAAGAGAAAACCCTCAATGTCAGCATTCCAGCGGGGGTTGAAGAAGGCACCCGCATTCGTTTGGCGGGCGAAGGCGAAGCGGGTTTCCGCGGCGGCCCCGCGGGCGATCTCTATATTTTCCTCAGCCTCAAAGCACACCGCATCTTCAAGCGCGACGGGGCCAATATTTTCTGCCAGGTGCCGCTGAAATTCTCGGTGGCCAGCCTTGGCGGCCACATCGAAGTACCCACCATTGATGGCGGGCGTGTGAAAGTGACCATTCCCGAAGGCACGCAAACCGGCCACCAGTTCCGCCTGAAGGCCAAAGGCATGAGCGTGCTGCGCAGCAATGTGAAGGGCGATATGTATATCGAAGTGGCGGTGGAAACCCCCGTCAATCTCAGCAAAAAACAAAAAGAAATGCTGCGTGATTTCGACAAAAACGCCGAGAAAGAAACCAGCCCCGAATCCGAAGGGTTCTTCAAAAAAGTCAAAGAATTCTGGGACGATTTAAACGAGAAATAGGCAGCATTCGCTATTTTCTTGGTCCAACATGGTCACATTCGATTTCAGATTGCCCGGGCTAAAATCGGTTAAATATGGGGAAATATGCTGGTCAAATGCGCCTTTGGTGAGGCTCATTGCGGCAACCACAAGCGATTCAAAAAGTATCGGTATCTGCGTTGAAAAATGCGAAATGACTTTTGTCAGATCATATTTTTCTGCGCTTAGCTCCCGATGGTAATGCCCATCATCCTGAAGCTTCCAGCCATCCCATCCTTCATCAAACATAAACTTCTTGATCGCTTCACGGGCGGCACCCGCGTTTTTATTCAAAAAA
>CANEUT010000139.1 GCA_947441895.1 Rickettsiales bacterium
ATCATATTTTCCAGCGGCACAAAACCCACCAGTTTTTCATAGCGGCTATCTTGCGAATTATCGCGATTATCGCCCATCACAAAATAATGCCCCTCAGGTACCGTATAAACCGGCGTATTATCGGCCGGGCCGTTTTGAATTTCATCGAGAATAATATGTTGGCGACCATTTGGCAGCGTTTCTTTGTAGCGCGCAATGGTACGCATATTCCCTTGGGCATCGGGCACTGAAACATCGCCATCGCGCACCACTTCCACCGCCACATCATTAATAAACAGACGGCCTTTTTTTACCTGAATGCGATCACCCGGCAGACCAACAATACGTTTGATGTAATCAACATGCGTATTGCTGGGCAGACGAAACACGGCCACATCACCGCGCTCGGGCAATGTTTCAAGCGCGCGGCCCTCAAACATTTTCAAGCCAAGCGGAAACGAAAAGCGGCTATAACCATAGGAAAGTTTTGAGACAAAAATATAGTCACCCTCATAGAGCGTGCTGAGCATGGAGCCGGAGGGAATGTGGAATGGCTCATAGGCCAGCGAGCGAAACACCAGCGCAATGAGAATGGCGAACAGGAAAGAGCGAATCATCTCGCCGGTGGTTTCTTTTGGTTTTTGGGGTTTGGTCATTTGGTTTCCTTTGTTTTTGTCATTCTGAGCGCAAGCGAAGAATCTCCAAACATATCATGAGATCCTTCATTTCACTCAGGATGACAGCACTATTCCATAAAGGTCATACGCGTCGGCATCGGTGATTTCAAGCTGCACAAAATCGCCCACGCGCACACCCTTTTTGGCCGGCGCAATGGCATTTCCATCCACCTCGGGCGCATCGGCGCGGGTGCGGCAGATGAGCTTGCCATCGTCAATGGCATCAACAATGGCTTGCTGGGTGGTGCCAATTTTTGTTTGCAGCTTGCGTGCAGAAATTTTCTGCGCCGCTTCCATGAAGCGGTTCCAGCGTTCCTGCTTCACTTCTTCGGGCACTTGGTTATCAAGCGCGTTCGATGTGGCGCCTTTCACATCTTCATATTTAAAGCAGCCCACGCGGTCGAGGTTCACCTCTTCCATCCAATCTAGCAAAAACTGGAAATCTTTTTCCGTTTCACCGGGGAAGCCAACAATGAAGGTTGAGCGCAGCGTAATATCGGGCACTTCGGCCCGCCACTTCGCAATGCGCTCAGCGGTTTTTTCCTGATTGGCAGGGCGCTTCATGGCCTTCAGCACGGCTGGCGATGCATGCTGGAACGGAATATCAAGGTAAGACAAAATTTTGCCCGACGCCATGAGTGGCATAACGTTGTCGACATGCGGATAGGGATAAACATATTGCAGGCGCACCCAAATGCCCAGCTCGCTCAACGCTTCGCACATATCGAACATCGAGGTTTTTACTTCGCGGTCGCGCCATGTGCCACCGGCATATTTCACGTCGATGCCATAGGCGCTGGTATCTTGCGAAACCACCAACAGCTCTTTCACGCCGGCTTTGGCAAGCAATTCAGCCTCTTTCAGCACATCCGTCACCGGACGGCTCACCAGATCACCCCGCAGTGCCGGAATGATGCAAAAGGTGCAGCGGTTATTGCAGCCCTCCGAAATTTTTAAATAGGCATAATGGCGCGGCGTCAGGCGAACCCCCTGAGGGGGAACAAGACTTAGGAAGGGTTCGTGTGCTGGCGGTAACGCCTTATGCACGGCGTCCATCACCGCTTCGTAATGTTGCGGGCCGGTGATGGCCAAAACATTGGGATATTTCGCGGTAATCACTTCCGGTTCAGCGCCCAGGCATCCGGTCACAATCACCTTACCATTATCGTTCAGCGCCTCACCAATGGCGTGTAGCGACTCTTCGCGCGCCGAATCGAGAAATCCGCAGGTGTTGACGATGACAAGGTCGGACCCACGATAATCAGGCGCTAGCTCATAACCTTCGGCACGCAAACGGGTGAGAATACGTTCGGAATCGACCAGCGCCTTCGCGCAGCCCAGCGACACAAACCCCACGCGCGGCGCAGTGACTCCAGTGAGCATGGTTTTAGAAGATTCCTTTTTTGCGGTCGATGCCTTGGCCATTGTTTATTCCTGTTTTTTCATTCTGAACGTCAGTGAAGAATCCCGAGATCCTTCGTTTCACTCAGGATGACCGATAGAATGATGGCGCTTAGTAGGTGATTGGGCCAAATTTTGCAAGCTAAACTGGGCACTGCGAGCTGGGCGAGCGAGCCTTCAGCCCGCGAGAGCGGTGTGAGGGTTTCTGTCAGTAGGCAAACCCGAACTACTTAAAATCAGCGAGTCGCCGCGCGTTTTAGGCGGTCGTTTATCGCCTCCCCCAAGCCATCTGCCGGAATAGGCATCACCGCAATAGTGCTGAAACGCGGATCATCCAGCGCGCGCAAATGAGCGAAGAGATTAGCCGCTGCCTCAAGCAAATTGCCAGTTGGTGATAGGTTCAAGGTGCTGATAGCACCGCTGGGAACATTGGCACCAAAAGCCAACAACGCTTCATCACCCGTCACATCTGTGGCATTTAACCGCACGGGAATGCTGGGTGCATAGTGGCTCTCTAACATGCCCGGTGACTTGGCGATGGGTGATTTTGAAGTTGGTGATTGCAGGTTGGGAATGAGCGGCGTGAGCATTTCACGCGTTACACTGCCCGGGCGCAGCAGCACCGGCACATCACCCGATAAATCAAGCACGGTGGATTCCACACCCACTTGGCACGGCCCACCATCAATAATCAGCGAAATTGCATCACCCAATTCATCGCGCACATGCTGGGCAGTGGTGGGGCTGACACGGCCCGAACGGTTGGCACTGGGGGCAGCAATGGCGCCATCAAACGCGCGCAGCAGCTGCAACGCCACCGGGTGCGATGGCATGCGAATGGCCAATGTGTCGCCGCCGGCACTCACCAATTCGCTAACAAACCCCTCCCCCTTTAGGGGGGAGGCTGGGAGGGGGCCGTGGCTTGGCTTTAGCCCATCATAGCCCCTCCCTAACCCTCCCCCTACAGGGGAGGGAATTTTTCTTTTCAGCACCAGCGTCAGCGGGCCGGGCCAGAAAGCATCGGCCAGCGCATCGGCCTCGTCCGTCCATTCCACATAGCGATTGGCGGCACGCGCATCGGCCACATGAATGATAAGCGGGTTAAATTGCGGGCGCGATTTGACGGAATAAATGCGGGCCACGGCTTCGCCATTCGTCGCATCGGCACCCAACCCATAGACAGTTTCAGTGGGAAACGCGACAAGCTGCCCCGCACGCCAATGGGTTACGGCCTTATCCACAAGGGCATCATCTACATGTAGCATTGGTGGCTGATTCATTGACAAAATATGGTATAAAAACTAGAGTTAGCTCAAATCACAAAAAGAAAAACAGAGGGTCCATTGGTAGCAAGAGTCATCACCATTGCACAGCAAAAAGGCGGGGCGGGTAAAACCACCATGGCCGCCCATTTGGCGGTGGCGTGGGCAGCCAGCGGCAAGCGTCGCGTGGCAGTGGTCGATATTGACCCGCAAGGCTCGCTCACCCAGTGGTATAAAGTGCGCGAAGCCGCGCTGGGCGAGAATGAAACCAACCTGACATTCGCCACCATTTCGGGCTGGCGCGTGCGCAGCGAGCTTGATCGCCTGAAACATACGCATGATTTAATTGTCATTGATTCGCCCCCACACACCGATGCCGAGGCACGCACCGCCATTCGCGCGGCTGATTTGGTGGTAATTCCCATGCAGCCAAGCCCCATGGATGTGTGGGCAACCAGCGCCACCATCACCATTTGCAAACAAGAGCGCGTGCCAGTGAAAATGGTGCTGAACCGCGTTCACCCGCAAGCCAAACTCACCGAAGCTATTTCTGGTGACATGATTGGCCTGACCGCCAACCGCTTTGGCAACCGCGTTATTTTCGCCGGCGCGTTGATGCATGGCCTCGGCGTCACCGAAGAACAGCCAAACAGCATTGCGGCCGAAGAAGTGCGCGCACTGGCCAAAGAAATCATTACCTATTTGAATCGCAAAAGCGCTGAAGCACGCCAAACGGCATAGACAGTATTTTTAATAACCATTATAAATACCATTCGCAGCAAGTGAGGTTCCCATGACCACCGATGCAATCTACTTCACCACCCACCCCACGGTTATTGGCAAACTGGTGATTGCCGCCACCGTTCGCGGCGTGCGCTACCTCAGCCTGCTTAAAGAAAACGAAGATGCATTCACGCATCTGGCGCATGTGTTCGATATTGAAACCACCTCGATGCTGCTGGATATGCCAGGCTTCTTTGCTACCTCCACCGTGGCGATGGATGAATATTTTAACCACAACAAGTCGCTGAAATTGCCGTTCGATCTGGCTCAGGGCACGGCATTGCAACGCGCGGTGTGGCTTGAAATTGCCAAAATTCCTTATGGCGAAACCATCAGCTATACGCAGCTGGCTGAACGGGTGGGCTTCCCACGTGCCGTGCGTGCTGTGGCTTCAGCTTGTGGCGCAAACCCAGTACCACTCATCATTCCGTGCCACCGCGTGGTGGCGAAAGATGGATCCCTCGGCGGCTTTAGTTTGGGCGGGCTGGATGTGAAAGAACTGCTACTTGCCGCAGAATTGCGCAGCGTTCATCCGCTGAAAAACAGCAGC
>CANEUT010000140.1 GCA_947441895.1 Rickettsiales bacterium
CATGGCGCAAGGTGGTGAGCACCAAACTGCGCGCAAATTTCTGATCTGAATCGCTACCCGTCAGCGGGTGATGAGCCATGGCCTCATCCAGCGTTTGATGCTCGCGCAGCATTTCGCCCAGCAAATGCAAGGCATGGCCGCGTGCCGAAAGCGCGGGCGCACGACTTGGTTTATGTGCAGGTTTGTTCATGAACTGCTCATGACAGCAAAGGCAGGTCTTCGCAAGCGATGAAGCCATACAGCAGATACAGCTTGCGCCAATCGCAGGGCTTGCTAAAAGGAAGGCATGGATGATTTAGAACATAAGCCCGCCGCCGCCCCCTCACCCCAGCCAGTGGCCGAGAGCGAGCCAGCGCCGCCAGAAGAAGTCGGTGGCAAAAAACGGCTTGAACCCACCCGCTATGGTGATTGGGAATTGAACGGAAAATGCGTTGATTTTTAGGAATTTATACCCAAGCCATTCTACTTTCACCGCGTGTTAACCCTGTGTTTTTAAACTCTATCCCCAGAATGCCTCGCCAAACGCTTGACGGGACGGATTGATTGGTTTAGCACCACGTTTCGCTGTTTTAGCGCGGGGATGTAGCTCAGTTGGTAGAGCGTCTGCTTTGCAAGCAGAATGTCGCAGGTTCGATTCCTGTCATCTCCACCATTTCTCTACAGATCAGATCGTTATACCAAGGAAGCCGCCACCGGTGCACCCAACAGGGGCAAATCCATACGTCATCCTATCGATTTGGAACCATCTGAATGCACGGCACAAACGAGCGAGCACAGCAAGCTCCTTACGCATCCCTTACACAACAACATGCACCCCGCATCGCATCCTTACCTGCTCGCTTCTACGTCTGGTGCACGCTGTCATTGGCAGCGCTAACAACAGATGGAGAATAGTATGAACAAGGAACAAGTACACGGCAAAGCTGAACAGCTTAAAGGCGCAATCAAGAAAACCTGGGCCAAGCTCACCGATAACGACATCATGCTGCTGGAAGGCAACCGCGATCAGTTCCTCGGCAAGTTGAAAGAACATTACGGCCTCGCCAAGGAAGATGCCGAAACGAAAATTAAGGCCATTGAAGATGCTTGTCGCTGCGATACGGCGAATAGCAAAGTTGCCTAAATTGAATCGCTGAACCTTATAATCGTCCGGCAAGGCTCCCTGTGCCGGACGATTTTTTTAGCTTATAAAGGTAGCCATGCAACGTTTTCTTGTACTATTCGCCTGTGCGTCTACTGTCGCTTACTCAGCGTTCGCCGCCGAAGATATTCGCAAAAAAGACGGTAAAGGCATTTTCAGTGCCGTGATTGAGAATGACTATTTTGCTGGGTCAGACAGCGATTATACGAATGGTTTCCGCTTCGCTTGGCTTTCCTCAGAAGAAAATATGCCCATGCTGGCACGCCGTATTGCAGGCGCCTTACCCCTTGCGGGCGATGGCAATAAACGCATCAGCATGGCGGCGGGGCAAAGCATGTTTGCACCGAGAGATTTAGCACGACGTGATTTGGTCATCGGCGACCAGCCTTACGCGGGCTGGCTTTATGGTTCGGTGGGCATGGTTTCAGATACGGGTGAAACGCTGGATAACGTGATGCTCACCTTGGGTGTAGTTGGCCCACTCTCCTATGCCGAACAAACACAAAAGTTTGTCCATCGCGTGCGGGGGAATGAGCAGCCACAAGGGTGGGGTCATCAGCTGAAAAACGAGCCCGGCATTGTGCTGACCTATGAGCGCAAATGGCGCAGCATTTATGAAATTTCGCCGTTTGGCCTCAGCGCCGATGTCACACCGCATGCGGGCGCCAATCTTGGCAATATCAACACCGATGCAACCGTGGGCGCCACGTTTCGTTTGGGGTATGATCTGCCAGCCGATTATGGTCCACCGCGCATTCGCCCCAGCCTTCCGGGATCCGATTTTTCGTCCCAACAGAAGAACTCAGCGGCTATTTATTCACCAGCATTGGTGAGCGCGCCGTTGGGCGCAATATTTTCCTGGATGGCAATACGTTTGCCGATAGCCCAAGCGTCGATAAAAAAACCCTGGTGAGCAGCTTACAAGTGGGCGCAGCAGTGACCTATGGTGAAACACGACTTTCATACACGCACGTCTTTATGACCAAAGAATATGAAACCCAGAAACACCCATCGGTGTTTGGTGCGCTAACGCTTTCGCACCGTTTCTAATCCTTACACAAACATTATATCGGCGCTGCCTTGTCGCATCGCTTCATTACAGCAGTGTGATTACGTTCGGGTGCAATAACAACCAAACCTTCACGGAGAACCCCATGAAAAACCTACGCACCCTGTTACTGGCGGCTACACTTACAGCATTTGCAACATTCTCGGGCGCAGCATTTGCCGCCACGCCAGAAGATTTGAACAAGGATTCCAACCAAGCGCTTTCCATGCTTGTCAAAGTGAATCCGGTTGCTGCCGATATTTCCAAAAAAGCAAAGGCAGTGCTCATTTTCCCGAACATCGTCAAAGCAGGTCTCATCTTCGGTGGTGCCTATGGCGAGGGCGTCTTGCGGCAGGATGATAAATACACCGGCTACTACAACTCCGTTACCGCTTCTTTCGGTTGGCAAGCGGGCGCACAATCCTATGGCTATGTGGTGTTCCTGATGAGCGAAAAAGCCATCAAATACATCAACGAAACGCATGGCTGGGAAATTGGCGTAGGACCTACAGTCGTGATGGTCGATGCGGGTGTGGCGAAGAACCTTACCTCCAGCACACTCAAGGATGATGCGTACGCCTTCATTTTTGATCAGCAGGGTTTGATGGCGAGCCTGAGCATTGAAGGTACCAAAATTTCACGCATTAAAAAATAACGATCAGAAGAACAGGAGAAAATCATGCACTATTCAAATCTTGACCTCGCTGTTTTGTCGGCAGTCGATGAAAAAATAGAGCTTGCCGGTTCAGAACTGCTGCGCATGGAAGATGAAGGTGGCACCCTACTTACAAAAAAACAAAAAGCAGAAATCAGATCATATGCCGCAATCAGAAAGCGAATTAAGTCACTGCTATTCACTAGCTCACATCGTCCATCCAATCTTAAAATGACAGAGGAGAACTGACCATGCACGCTCACCCCATTATTGCGACTCCCGTTCATCTTGAGGCAATTCAAATAGTCGACGCCGAGTTCGACCGCTTCGAAATGAATAATGACTTTGAGATGGCCACCCGCGAAGAAAATACGGCCCTTTTTTATCACGATGCTTTGAACGACGAGGAGTAGATCATGAGCACGCAAACCCAAGGAAGAAACCTGATGATGACCGGCTTGATTGTCATTCTTGTCATCATCGGTTTTTATGTTCTGAATGGACCCGACAGACGCAGCGCCGGCGATAAAATGGGCGATGCCATGAGCGAGCTGCCCAACGGTGTCGATAAAGCGGCGCGACAGCTGGAAGACCGCACTCCGGGCGACAAACTAAACGATGCCGCGCAGGATGCCGGCGATGACCTAAAAAAAGCCACCAACCAACAATAGATTCATTCAACACCCATGCGTCATCCTGCGAAGGATGGCGCATTTGTTTGTGGTTATTGCACCCAATGCGGTACATAATGGGCGCATGAGCACAGAGCCAACCGATTTTGAACCGATGCGCGAGCAGTTGCAAAGACGCGTATTCTCATCGGTCGCGCATGATTTGAAAACGCCGCTGGCCTGCATCATCGGCTCGCTGCAAACGCTCCATCAAATGAGCGATAAACTCTCGCCCGAGCAGCGCGACATGCTCATTAAAACGGCACTTACAGAAGCACATCGGCTGGATGTTTTGTTTGCTACCATGCTGAATAAAGCAAAGCCCTAGCCCGTCATTCCCGCGTAGGCGGGAATCCAGTTCTGTCTAGATCCCGTATCGATTTCTTGCACCAATGCGCATGGGCACGGGATGATAAAAATTTACACGTTTCTTATGCGAATGCCGCACCACCGCATCGCATCCTTGCGCGCGCTCTGGCACTCCTAGGGCACAAGCGCACAAGGAGTATTTTCATGACGATATCAACCATCCTTCTTATCATCCTCGTTCTCATTCTGGTGGGTGCGCTACCAACCTGGCCGCATAGCAAAAACTGGGGCTATTACCCCAGCGGCGGCACGGGGCTCATCGTCATCATTTTAGTTATTTTACTACTCACTGGCCGCGTTTAACCACTCACCCAAAGGATTTTTTATGAACAAGACTGTACCCACCATCATCACCGTATCGGCCTTGGCGTTAGCACTTGGCGCATGCGGGCCTGACCAAAGAATGCATCATAAAGGCCCGGGCTCCTATGAAACGACTGAAACCAATACGGATGCCAGAGGCACCACCACGGTGAAAACATCAACCATTGCCGTAACCGTCGACGAAGATGGTCATCGCCGGGAAACCATTACCTCGAAAACCAGCAGAGATCCCGAAGGTTTGGGGAATAAAACAAGCACGAGAACATCAAAAATAACTGAGCAGAAATAATCTATCCCCGCCCATGCTGGGCGAGGCTTAACCCAAGGAGAATACCTATGTCTAATTCATTCACTAAAGACGAAA
>CANEUT010000141.1 GCA_947441895.1 Rickettsiales bacterium
CTTCTTAATACTTAGCGCTTACTGACTATCTTTAAAGCGAACAATAAAC
This sequence comes from Rickettsiales bacterium, assembly GCA_947441895.1. Taxonomy (GTDB): domain Bacteria; phylum Pseudomonadota; class Alphaproteobacteria; order Rickettsiales; family UBA3002; genus QFOX01. The sequence continues at coordinate 50 of CANEUT010000141.1, forward strand.
GGCATGTTTTCTTTGGGGGCATTCATCGCTTCAAGCGGCGTTTGCGCGGAAGCAGCTGGGGCCGGCGCTGCGGGTGCGGGAGTAGCGGGTGCTGGTGCAACAGGCTCAGGAGCTGGCGGTGCTATAGCAAACCCCGGAACCACCGCCGGTACTATGGGTGCAGGGGCTGGTGCTGGCGCTTCCACCGTGGCACCAGGAATAGCCAGCTTCAGGCTGGCACCATGGCTGGCGGTTTGGCTATAGGCCAATTCTTCGCGCGCAACCACGCGGCTAGGCGACAATTCGAATGATCCGGCAGGCACCGGCATCACTTTATTACGCCCCGTGTTTTTGGATTCATAAAGCGCACCATCGGCCCGGCGCAGGAATGTTTCTGGCGTGTCATCGGCCTGCATGGTGGCGCAACCAATGCTGATGGTTTTGCTGATGGGGCTTGCCTCATGCGTCACCACAAATGAGTGTCCTTCCACCGCGCGGCGTAAACGTTCTGCTGCCTCAAAGCAGCGCACCGCGTCGGTCTCAGGCATCAGCACCACAAATTCTTCGCCGCCATAACGCGCCGCCAAATCGGCCGAGCGAATGGTTTGCACAATAATGTTCGACAAACCCACCAGCACTTCATCGCCCACGCCGTGACCATAGGTATCATTCACTTGCTTAAAGTGATCCATATCCATAATGACGAGCGAAAGACTGCGCCCCTGCTCACCGGCCTGGCGTACCAAGTTTTTAAGGTGGGTATCAAGATAGTGGCGGTTATAAAGCCGCGTCAGCCCATCGGTCACCGCCATGGACACACTTTCCTGATAGTTCGACTTCAGCGCTTCCTGATATTTTTTGCGGCGAATTTGCGTTTTTACGCGGGCGAACATTTCGTTAAAATCCACCGGCGTGAGTAAATAATCATTCACGCCAAGCTCAAGCCCTTTCAGCATCAAATGCTGCTCATCTTCATCCACCATCATAATGATGGGCACATGGCGCACCTGTTCCACCGCCTTAAATTGCGTGGCCAGGCGCAGCCCATCAATATCGGCCAGCTGGGTAGAGATCAGAATCAAATCGAGCGACTCGGTGGTGCGGGCCTGATCGATCGCCTGTTTATGGTCAGCAAAGTGCGATACTTTGTAGCCGCCCGCGGTTAGCTTTTCGATAATGCGGCGCGCCTGCACCACGTCATCATCAATCACCATCAGGTTCGAGCCCGTCACGTCGAGGTTCAGCGAAAAATCGCTGGCGCTCATGCCCAATTGACTGCCCGATTTATCACGCAAGCGCAGCTCATCAATCAGCACTTTAATGCGTACCAGCGAACGCACACGCGCAAACAGCGCGGTGTCGTTAATGGGCTTCGTAATAAAATCATCCGCCCCAGCTTCCAGCCCCTGTACGCGGTCTGATGGGTCAGAAAGTGCGGTTACCATCACCACCGGAATATGCGACACATCGGGATCTTGCTTCAATTGGCGGCAGGTTTCAAACCCGTCGATGCCCGGCATCATCACATCAAGCAGAATCAGATCCGGTTTTTTGGCTTTGGTTTGCTCAAGCGCCTCATAGCCATCTTTGGCAGTAATCACGTCATAATATTCGTTGGTCAGCTTGGCTTCCAGCAGCTTTACGTTCGCCGGTACATCATCAACAACTAACACTAATCCGGTCATGCTTAGGCCATATCAAATTCAGGTTCTAGAAACCGACGAATGGTAGCCAGAAAATCATCAATCGCAATCGGTTTCGACAAATAGGCCTCGCATCCGGCTGCCATAATTTTTTCTTCGTCGTCTTTCATGGCAAACGCCGTCACCGCAATCACCGGAATATGGCGAATCTGGGCATCGGCTTTAATTTTGCGCGTGATATCAAGACCCGAAATTTCTGGCAGCTGAATATCCATGATAATCAAATCGGGCATGGTTTGGCGGGTAAGGCTAATCGCCTCAATCCCCTCCTTCGTTTCAAACGTGTCATAGCCATTCGCGCCCAAAAGGTCGCGGAAGAGCTTCAAATTCAGCTCGTTATCTTCGACGATGAGTATTTTTTTGGCCATGAACGGCTTTCACTCCCTGTGAGCCGTCTAATATAGTTGTTTTTCATAGAATTACTATGAAAAAAAATAGCCTCTGCCTTCTAATGGGCCACACCCCAGTTCGCACCAATGCCCACATCCACCGTCAGCGGCACCGAAATGCTGGCCACCTGCTCCATGGCGCGTTTAATGATGGGTTTAAGCGCATCACAATTTTCCGTCGGTGCTTCCACAATCAATTCATCATGCACTTGCAGCAGCAGCTTGCCCTTGCCTTCAATGGCAGATTCCACCGTCACCATGGCTTTTTTAATAATATCCGCTGCGGTGCCTTGTAATGGTGCGTTAATGGCCGCGCGTTCTGAAAACTGACGGAAAGCGCCGTTTTTGGAATTGATATCGCGCACATGCACGCGGCGACCATAAAGCGTTTCCACATATTCATGGGCGCGGGCAAACTGGGTCGTGCGGTCCATATATTCGCGGATACCGGGATATTGCGCGAAATATTTGGCGATGTAATCACCCGCCTCAGCCCGCGAAATGCCAAGCTGCACAGAAAGCCCATGCGCGCTGATGCCATAAATAATGCCGAAATTGATCGACTTCGCGCGGCGGCGCAGCTCACCCGTCATCTGGTCCAGCGGCACGCCGAACATTTGGCTGGCTGTTACCGCGTGAATATCAGTGCCGTTTTTGAAGGCATCTTTCAGCACCGGAATATCAGCCATGTGGGCTAATAAACGCAATTCAATCTGCGAATAATCCGCCGAGATAAGTTGGCGGCCAGGCGGCGCAATGAAGGTCTCGCGGATGCGTTTTCCCTCGTCGGAACGAATGGGAATATTCTGCAAGTTCGGGTCTGACGATGATAATCGTCCCGTGGATGCCCCCACCATGGAATAGCTGGTATGCACCCTGCCATCACGCGGGGAAATGGCTTTGGGCAGCGCATCGGTATAGGTGCTTTTCAGCTTGGCATAATGCCGCCATTCCAGCACTTTTTTGGCAATCGCGTGCCCTTGTTCGGCAAGCGACTCCAGCGTTCCGGCATCGGTGGTATAGGCACCGCTTTTAGCAGATTTTTTGCCGCCGGGAAGCTGCAATTTATCAAACAACACTTCACCCAATTGCTTTGGCGACCCCACCGAAAATGGCATGCCCGCCAGCGTAACAATTTCGGTTTCCAGCCCGGCAATCAACTTTGCAAACTCGGCCGATAATCCATTCAGTGCAGGTACATCAATCGCGATGCCTGCCGCTTCCATCCGCGCAATCACCGGCACCAGCGGGCGCTCCACCGTGTCGTAAATGCGCTGCACGCCATTGGCGGCCAGTTGCGGATTCAATTTTTCATAAAGCCGATAGGTAAAATCGGCATCTTCTGCCGCATATTTCGTGGCGGCATCAATCTCAATTTCTGAAAAATTCTTTTGGTTTTTTCCGGTGCCTGTCACTTCGGAAAATGAAATCATTTTATGGCCAAAATTACGTTCAGCCAGAAAATCCAGACCATGCGCGTGCAGCCCGCCCGCAAGGCAATAGGACATCAACATGGTGTCGGCCAGCGGGGTGATGGTAACGTTATACTTCATCAACACCACCAAATCATATTTCAGATTGTGGCCAATTTTAAGCACCGAACCATCGACCAGCAACGGCTTCAGTAATTCCAGCACACGCGCCAGTGGCAGCTGAGCCGCCATTAATTTCTTCTCGGTCGATTGGGGCGCATCAAAAAAGCTGCCTTGCGAGGCAGCAACTTCCGCCGCTCGCTCACTCACATGCCCCACCGGAATGTAACACGCCTTGCCCGCCATGGTGGAAAGTGACACACCCACCAGTTCCGCATCCACCGCGCTCAGCGAGGTGGTTTCCGTATCCACCGCTACCACGCCGGCGCGTCGCGCCTCATCAATCCAGCGCACTAAACTCGCTTCATCGCTCACGGTCTCATAATGCGTTGCGCCAAGTGGCGCGTGCTCAACTTTTTCGTCATTGCGAGCGTAGCGTGGCAATCCAGACGTAGGAGCTACATGCACTGTTGGCTGGATTGCCGCGTCGGCTTCGCCTCCTCGCAATGACGAATTACCAATTTTCTTCGCCAGCGAATTAAAATTCTGTGCTACCAGAAATGCGCCCAGCACTTCGCGGTCCAGCGGTTTGGTGGCCAAATCAACCAGCGGCACGGGCAGTGGAATATCGCGTTTCAGCTGCACCAACACGCGTGACATACGTGCGGCCTCGGCATGTTCCACCAGCGATTCACGGCGTTTGGGCTGCTTGATTTCATTCACGTTCGCCAGCAGATTTTCCAAATTGCCATAGTGCAAAATCAGCTCCGCCGCTGTTTTTGGGCCAATGCCCGGAACGCCCGGCACATTATCTACCGAATCACCAATGAGCGATTGCACCTCCACCACCAACTCCGGCCCCACACCAAATTTTTCCACCACTTCCGCAGAGGTGATTCTGC
>CANEUT010000142.1 GCA_947441895.1 Rickettsiales bacterium
CACCGTCACCGGCAAAACCATGGAAGAGAATCTGAAAGATATTCTGCTGCCAACCGACCAGAAAATTGTGCTGCCAACCGCCGCGCCACTTTCACCGACCGGTGGGGTGGTAACGTTGAAGGGTAATCTGGCGAGTGAAGGCGCAATTGTAAAAGTGGCCGGCATGAAAACTCTTACCTTCGCCGGCCCCGCCCGCGTTTTTGAATGCGAGGAAGAGGCGTTCGCCTGCGTGGAAGCGCGTCAATATAAAGAAGGTGAAGTGCTGGTGATCAGGAATGAAGGGCCGCGTGGTGGCCCCGGCATGCGTGAAATGCTAGCCACTACCGCCGCGCTTTATGGCCAGGGGACTGGCGATAAAGTAGCGCTGATTACCGATGGTCGCTTCAGCGGTGCCACGCGTGGTTTCTGTGTGGGCCATGTGTCGCCCGAGGCGGCGATGGGTGGGGTGATTGGGCTGATTCAAAACGGTGACATCATCGAACTCGATGCGCGCGATGGCATTCGTACCATCACCTTAAAAGTAACCGATGCGGAGCTGGAAAAACGCCGTGCCGCGTGGATGCCGCGTACGCATGATTACCAATCCGGCGCGTTGTGGAAATATGCCCAAACCGTGGGCAGCGCCGAAAAAGGCGCGGTGACGCACCCGGGCGCGGCGGCGGAGACTCACGTATTTGTTGACATCTAAGGTGGCTTCTGGAATAGAGGCCGCGCATGGAATTCATTGCCTCCATTTCGCAAAACCTCGTTTCGCCTGCGGTGCTGTTTTTCATGCTCGGCATTGCGGCGGGCTTTTTTAAGTCCGATCTCGAGATTCCAAAAAGCATCAGCAGCTATTTATCCATCTACCTCATGATGGCAATTGGTTTTAAAGGCGGTGTCGCTATTGCCGATGCGCCGCAGTTAAGCCTGCAAATTATTCAGGTGGTAATCGCTGCCATTGTCATCGGTGTTTCTCTGCCCATCATTGCGTTTTTCATGCTACGCAAAACCACCGGGCTTGATACGGCCACGGCCGCCGCGGTCGCTGCGCATTATGGCTCCATCAGCATTGTCACCTTTGCTACCGCCACGGCATTTCTAAAAATGAACAACATCTCCTATGAGGGGTATATTGTCGCCATCGCTGCCATTAAAGAAGCGCCGGCCATTCTCATCGGGCTTTATTTGGCGCACCGCTTTGCCCCGGCGACCGATACTCATCCCACCGAAGAAAAACGCCTGGCGCGCGAAATTTTCACCAATGGCGCCATTTTATTGTTGCTCGGATCCTTTGTTATCGGGTGGATGACCGGTGCTGAGGGCATGGAAAAAATGGAAGGGTTTTTTGTCACGCCCTTCCAGGGAATCCTTGCGCTCTTTTTGCTCGATATGGGGCTGCTGGTGGCAAAAAATCTTGGCCATCTCCGCCATTTTACATTCAGCGTGGCCGCTTTTGGCATTTACATGCCGCTTGTTGGTGCCAGCGTTGGGCTTGGCGCATCGGCCCTCATGGGGCTTGATGTTGGCACGGGCTTTCTCTTCACCATTCTGTGCTCCAGTGCTTCTTATATTGCCGTGCCCGCCGCCATGAAGCTGGCGCTGCCCGAAGCCAAGGCCAGCATCTACGTGCCCATGGCGCTGGCCATTACCTTTCCGTTTAATGTCATTCTGGGTATTCCGCTGTATGAGGCCTGCGCTCATCTCATACTTCGTTAATTTACTTGAACCAAAATCATGCGGCGTTTAATCCTTGGCCCTAGCGCCCTTGGGCGCTAGGGTGTTTCGAATATGAATACAGTGCTAAAACCTCTTTTACCCGAAGTGCTGACCGTCGGTTACGCCAAGTTCCGTCAGTTCAAATATGCGCGGCACGCGCAGCGCTACATGCGCCTTGCGGTGGAAAGTCAGAAGCCACAAACCATGGTTATTGCCTGCTGCGATAGCCGCGCCGCGCCTGAAACTATTTTTGACGCCAGCGCGGGCGAATTATTCGTGGTGCGTAACGTGGCGAATTTGGTGCCGCCCTATGCGCCAGATGCGACACGTCATTCCACCAGTGCCGCACTGGAATTTGCGGTGAACGCCATTGGTGTCAAACATATTGTGGTGATGGGTCATGCCCAGTGCGGCGGCATCGCCGCTGCTGTTACCGACATGGCGCCGCTTACCAAGGGTGACTTCATTGGCAAATGGATGGGGGACGTGAAAGAAGTGGTGGATGCCATTACCTTGCCCGAGGGTGGCACACCGCATGATCATTGCCGCATGGTTGAACGGGTATCGATTGAGCATTCGGTGGCAAATCTGCGCAGCTTTCCCTGGATTGCGCGGTTAGAACAAGCAGGCGAAATTTCGCTTCACGGCGCGTGGTTCGACGTGGCGCTCGGTGAACTTCATGTATTTCATGAAGAAACAGGCGAGTGGATGCTGGCGCCGGAAGAAGCGTAGGGCTAGATTTCAGGTTTCAGATTTCAGCAAAGAGATGGCTTGGCATTTTTTTCCCTCTCCCATCGGGAGAGGGAGGGGACCCACTTTAGTGGGAAGGGTGAGGGCATTACCCCCATCGTCCCCAACCATGCCCTCACCCCTCGCTATCGCTCGACCCTCTCCCTCAGGGAGAGGGTTATCTCCGTGACGATCTCACGATGATCGAATCACGAATTTCATGGAATTGTAACAATCGGTGTGGGGGCACTATGCTATAGTTTTTGCATGCATTCACTCATCAGGTAAACGCCATGACTGACGAAAAAAACCAACAGAACGCCAATCAAATCCCCCCCATGTCGCAAATGACACCGGTGCTGAAATCGCCTGTGGCGGAAGGGTGGAAGGCCGGACTCACCAGCGGGCTTGCCTGGTTTGCGGGCATGTCCACACTCAGTGTCATACTCGGCAAAATCACGGGTCATGGCACGGTCATTCTTCCGACGCGACCGCCCACCACGGTGCATATTCAACCGCCAAAAGTGATGCAAATTATTAAGGATAGTTTTGTAAGCAATGCGCTCTGGGGGCTGATGTTTGGGTTAAACGATGCCAGTCGCGCCATCAGTAACACCGCACACGAAAACAAGGAAAATTTGTTGACCCACGAAAATGCTGTGCTGCGCGAACAGCTGGGGCAGGCCGGTGAAATTCTGAACCAAACGGCTGCCTATATGCAAATGGCTGGCCAGCCCGCAGCTTCGCACGCCGAAAAAGCGCTGGCCGATAAAGCCGCGCATGCCGATGCTAAATCCATTGCTTAAGTGAAAAGCTAGTGCGCGCTGGGCGGGCTTAGCCCGCTTTAGCGCACACAAAACGAATGCTCAAAAGTACACTGAGTGAAACGAAGGACTTTTGAGCACGCCGCTAGGCCGCGTGCTTCTCATCATTGCCAATGCCCAGCATTTTCAGTTTGCGGTGAAGCGCGCTGCGCTCCATGCCCACAAAGTTGCTGGTCTTGGAAATGTTGCCACCGAAGCGGTTGATTTGCGCTGCCAGATATTGCTTCTCGAACGTCTCACGTGCTTCACGCAGCGGCATGCTCATAATGTCGCTCGAAAGTTCTGGGCGCAGCATGGTGATGTTGCTGTCAATCAGCTCTGGCGGCAGTGAATCAGCGGTGATTTCACCGTTGCTGCCCACTTGCGCCATAATAATCAGCCACTCCATCACATTGCGCAACTGACGCACGTTGCCGGGCCAGTTGTAGCTTTGCAGCACGGCCAACGCCTCATCGCCAAGCGAACGGGTGGCGAGGCCCATGGCATCCGCTGCACGTTTCAGGAAGTGCGCCGAAAGTGCGGCCACATCATCGCGGCGCTCTCGCAGGTTGGGCATGCGCAGTGGCACCACGTTCAGGCGGTAATATAAATCCTCGCGGAAACGACCAGCGGTGATTTCTTCCTGCAGGTCTTTGTTGGTGGCGGCAATCACCCGCACATCCACGCTGACGCGCTTGTTACCACGCACGCGCTCGAACGATTGTTCCTGCAGGGCACGCAGCAAGCGGCCTTGCGTTTCAATCTGCATGTCGGCCACTTCATCAATGAACAACGTACCGCCATGGGCACGTTCCAGCACGCCCAGTTTTTCGGCACCGCCGTTTGGGTTGGTATCTTCGGTGCCGAACAATTCGGTTTCAATATTGCGCGAGCCGGTGAGGCTGGCCGCATTAAGCACCACAAAGCTGGCATGGGCACGCATCGACCGACCGTGAATCAGGCGGGCGATGAGTTCTTTGCCCGTACCTGGCGCACCGGTGATGAGCACGCGGGAATTGGTAGGAGCAACTTTTTCGATGGTTTGGCGCACCGTGTTAATAGCAGCCGAGTTGCCGATCAGCTCGCTTTCATTGCTGCCGCGTTTACGCAGTTCCTGATTTTCACTACGCAGTTTAGCCGCTTCCAATGCACGCTTCACAATAATCAGCAGGCGTTCGGCACTGAAGGGTTTTTCGATATAGTCATACGCGCCCATTTTAATGGCGTTGACCGCGGTTTCAATATTGCCATGGCCTGAAATCATGACGACGGGCACATGGGCATATTTTTTCTGGACG
>CANEUT010000143.1 GCA_947441895.1 Rickettsiales bacterium
CCCGTGACCGACAATGCCGGTGGCATTGCTGAAATGGCGGGTCTGCCGAAAGATGTTCGCGTGACCACCGATGCGTTGGATGCGGTTGGCAACACCACCAAAGCGGTGACGAAAGGCTATGCCATTGGTTCGGCCGCCCTCGCCTCGCTGGTGCTGTTCACCGCCTACACGCAAGACATTCACCATTATTTCCCCACCCTGAACGTGAAGTTCGAACTTTCCGATCCGTATGTGCTGATTGGTTTGTTTGTGGGTGGTTTGCTGCCGTATTTCTTCGCGGGCATGGCCATGAAAGCCGTGGGCCGCGCGGCCGGTGCGGTGGTGGTGGAAGTGCGTCGCCAGTTCAAGGAAATTCCGGGCATTATGGAACGCAAAGCCAAGCCGGATTATTCGAAAGCGGTGGATATGCTGACCAAAGCCGCCATTCGTGAAATGGTGGTGCCAAGCCTGCTGCCTATTATCACCCCCGTGGCACTCTATTTCGTCATCAACGAAATTGGTGGTCAATCGGCGGCATTCGCCAGTGTGGGCGCCATGCTGATTGGTATTATTGTGACGGGCCTGTTCGTCGCCATCTCCATGACCAGCGGTGGCGGTGCATGGGATAATGCGAAGAAATACATCGAAGAAGGCCACCATGGCGGCAAAGGTTCGGAGGCTCACAAAGCCGCCGTGACCGGCGACACCGTGGGCGATCCCTACAAGGATACGGCAGGTCCTGCGGTGAACCCACTCATCAAAATTGCCAACATTGCGGCGATTCTGTTGCTGGCACTGCTGGCACATGCCGGGTAGCTTTGTTTGTTCGGGGTTGGTCTGCTTACCAACCCCGAACGCAGCTCTCGCTGGCTCATGGCTGGCTCGCCCAGCTCGCTAATCTGTCATCCTGAGGCAACGCCGAAGGATCTCGCCGGAGATTCTTCGCTCATGCTCAGAATGACAAAAAATAGAAGGGGTGGTCTTCGGACCGCCCCTTTTTGTTTGTGGTGCATGCCATTTTCTTTGACATCACGGCACTTCTTTAGCAGCTATAACGCTCTCCTTTAAAGGTTGCGTATGCGGCGATTACTTCTCACCATAATGATGATGTTGACGGCGCTGCCAGCGCGTGCGAGCGATGACAATGCCATGGCTATTTATGAGCGCTGGCAACGGCTGCGTGATCCGGCAACGGCGTCGATTGGCTTTCGTGAGGGCTTACGGTTTTTAACCCAAAACCCGGGCTGGCCGCAGGAAAAAATCATTCGCCTGCGCACGGAAGCCGCGGCACTTTCTGAACATGCGCCCCCCTTTGGCAACACGGTAGCGGGTGAAGAAAAAGCCATCATGCAGGATTATTGCGGCAATTTTCCACCCATTTCGGGCCGCGGCATGCTGGCCTGTTTCAGCGCGCGGGCAGGTGATGAAAAAACTCGCGACGAATGGCTGCGCGAAGGTTGGATTCAGGGCGATTTTTCGCAAAGCGAAGAAGGCATGATTCTGCGTGAATATGGTGCTGGCCTCACCCGTGCCGACCACATCGCCCGCGCGGAACGCTTGCTGTATGAAGGCAAAACAAAACCCGCTGAACGCATGATGGGGCTGGTGCCAAGCAATCGCCACGCGCTTTATGCCGCACGCATGGCGCTGATGACCGATAAGAAAAATGCTGAAAGCAAAATGAATGCGCTCAGCGCTGCCGACAAACGCGATGTGGGCTTGCTGTTCGACCGCATTGGCTGGCGCGTGCGCCACAACCAGGAAGAACATCTGGCGGATTTATTCGCCGCCGCCCCGGCCGATATTCCTTACGCCGATTTGTGGTGGCCCATGCGCGCCATGGCCGCACGCGAAGCGCTAAATAACAAAAACTTTGGTCAGGCGCTGGCTATTCTTAACAATCACGGTGACATGAAAGGCGAAGCCTTAGCCGATGCGCTGTGGCTGAAAGGCTGGATTATTTTACGCTATCGCCATGACCCCATTACGGCCTATCGTGAATTTTATGCACTTTATACACATGTCAAAACCCCCGTCAGCAAAGCGCGTGCCGCTTACTGGGCCGCCCGCGCCGCCACCCAAAATGGCAATGCCGATATTGCCCAGCAATGGTATGAGAAAGCCGCGCGTCACCCCACGGTGTTTTATGGTCAGCTGGCGCATCTGGCGCTTCACCCCACCAAACCACTAGCCCTGCCTGCATCGCCCAGTTTCAGCCACGCTGAAAAAGAAGCGTTTGAAAAAGAAGCGCTGGTACGCATCACCCGGGCGCTTGACCGCGCCGGTAACCATGAAATGCGCGATTTGTTTTTAACCAGTATGGGTATTCGCACCGAGGAACCCGCACGTTTTGCCATGTTAGCGAACCTGGCTCATGAGCTGGGTGGCACCGCCGCTGAAGTAGGCATTGCCAAGCTGGCATTGCGCAAAGAAGTGGTGCTGATAGAAAGCGGCTGGCCGCGCATTAAACTGCCGCCATCCATTGCGGTGGAGCCAGCGCTGGCACTTTCCATCACCCGTCAGGAAAGCGAGTTTGACCCACGCGCGCGCAGCACGGCCAATGCACGCGGCATGATGCAATTGCTGCCCTCCACCGCACGTCAGGTGGCGAAGAAAAATGGCTGGAGCTATAGCGAGGCCGAGCTTGAAAACCCGCAGAAAAACATTCTGCTTGGCACGACGTATTTGGGGCAAATCATCGCCGGATTTGATGGGTCGTATATATTGGGTGTCGCCAGTTATAATGCCGGACCCGCCACCATTCGTAAATGGTTGCGCAACATTGGTAGCACACCCAAAACTGCTGAAGGGGCGATTGATTGGATTGAGTTGATTCCCTATGGCGAAACGCGAAATTATGTGATGCGTGGGCTGGAAAATTTACAGATCTATCGCACCCTGGCAAACCCCGATGCGCCACCACAACTCATGAAGGATCTGGTTCGCTAGCCACCTCCGCAGGAGGGTGAATCACCAATGGTTTGGCACGCATTGCCTTTCGGTGCCTGGTAGTAATTATCGTTATCGGCGGGACGCACGGTGGGCATATCGTACAGGTCCCACACTTCTTTCTTTTTGGGCACGCCACTGCATGCCACCAGCACGCCACATATGCCTAAAAAAAACGCAAACTGAGAATAATGCATTGTCATATAACATGCTTGCTATAGCACAGCCCCCTGTGCGATGCAGCAAAAAGCGTACAGTCATAGGGTTAGCGGCTCATTTGGCATTTGGCTCTATAGTTTAACTAAATGAAATATATAATAAATTATAGAAACTTAACGCTATTTTAACGATTTTCATGTAAATTTTAAACCGCAATGACAGTCGATGTGTCTCATGATGCGATGATGACTGCGCAGCCTCAGCCCCCTCGCATGCTGACATGGCATCGCTTGCGCTTGATTGCCATACTTATCTTAGTTCCTAACCTTATAGTGGTAATTGCGCATCACATGGGCGCTTTTTCTATGTTTCAAGATATCACCCTCTGGTTTGGCATGAACCTGTTACTTGGCCTGATAGCCCTTGGGTTGGTTGCCTTCGACCGGTTTATTATTATGCCGCTTAAGCGTATGGCGCAGATGGTTCAAAGCGTGCTTGCAACCATGGCCGAGGAAGCAACTGATAAGCCGAAACGCTCGCTGCTTCCCATCGCTGATCTAACGGGGGATGTGGCGCGTTTTGCAGCGCTGGCGCAGGAATATTACCAGAAACATCAGCAAGTGAGCGAGGCGCTGGAAGACGCAAAGCGCATGCTGGTGCAAATGACGTTGCAGCAAAAAGCGCTTCTTAGCCACACCAACCGCGAAATTGCCGAACAATACCAATCGGTGTTGAGCTATGCGAATTATTTGGAAGAACATATTAACCGCCAATCCACCACGCCTGACTTGCGCTATGATTTTGATGATGTCTGCGAATCCAGTTTTAACATGAAACTGATTGCCGGATCGCTCAGTTTACTTAATTCCGCAGAAGCCTATCCGGTGGGTCCGGTTTCCATTGCCTATGTGATGCAGCAAACCATGCTGGCGCTTGCCCCAAGCCTTGACCGGCGCAGCATGCAATTAACCACGGCAAATGTCGATGAAACGGTGATTGCCAGCACTCACCCAACCATTATTTCACAACTTTTCTGGATGCTGCTGCTGGGCATCATTCGCTATGCCGATGATGAAAGCACGCTAAAACTGGGTTGCCATCTGAGCAATGATGGTAAAGAAGTGGTGGTGAGCATAACTGTGAGCAATCTGGCGCCAGGTCGGCTTTCGGAAGAAGAACGTGCCGCGCATTTTGCCCGCCAGGTGCGCCATAGCAGCCCCCATTTATTTGCCGAAACCATTCGTGAGCATGCCAACCTGCAAGTGGCAGAAATGTTGCTGGCACGCGTACTGGGGCGCATTCACTTGCTGCCCATTTCCAACCACGCCTGTGAAATACAGCTGATTGTGCCGGCCCTTGCCCTTGCTGATGCGATATAAAAAATAGTCGGATATTTTTGTTTGTGCTATGTAGTTAGCGTCTGTCCATTTGGTGCACA
>CANEUT010000144.1 GCA_947441895.1 Rickettsiales bacterium
GAAAAGGCGCTCCGTGAAGAAGCATGGGTAAAACTGGAAGAAATCCACAAAAACCAAACCAAAATCGAGGGCACCATCTTCGGTCGCGTGAAAGGTGGTTTCACCGTGGATATTAAAGGCGCTGTGGCCTTCTTGCCTGGCAGCCAAGTTGATATTCGCCCCATTAAAGACGTCACGCCGCTGATGAACGTTCCTCAGCCGTTCGTGATTTTGAAAATGGACCGTCGCCGTGGCAACATCGTTGTTTCGCGCCGCGCCATTATGGAAGAATCACGCGCTGAAGCACGTGGCCAACTGCTCGATAAAATTGCGGAAGGTCAGATCCTCGACGGTATCGTGAAGAACATCACCGATTATGGTGCGTTCATCGATATGGGCGGCGTTGACGGCCTGCTGCACGTGACCGATATTTCGTGGAAGCGCATCAATCACCCATCGGAAGTGTTTACCATTGGTGATGCTGTTCGCGTCATCGTCACGAAGTTCGACGGCGAAACGAAACGTATCAGCCTCGGCATGAAACAGCTCGACAGCAACCCATGGGAAGGCGTGGCTCACAAATTTGTGACCGGCGCTCGCCTGAAAGGTAAAATCACCAACATCACCGATTACGGTGCATTCGTTGAGCTTGATTCGGGTATCGAAGGCCTCGTCCATGTTTCAGAAATGAGCTGGACGAAGAAAAACGTTCACCCATCAAAACTGGTGCAAGCCGGTCAGGAAGTAGAAGTGCAAGTGCTCGACGTGGATGCCAACAAGCACCGCATCAGCCTTGGCATGAAGCAATGCATCGATAATCCATGGCAGAGCTTTGCCGCCAGCGTTCACGAAGGTGATACGATTGAAGGCGAAGTACGAAACATTACCGATTTCGGTCTGTTCGTTGGTCTGCAAGGCGAAATCGACGGCCTGGTTCACCATTCCGACATCAGCTGGACCCAGCCCGGTGAAGAAGCCATCAAATCCTACAAAAAAGGCGACAAAGTTACCGCCAAGGTACTCGTGGTTGATATTGAGAAAGAGCGTATTTCGCTCGGCATCAAACAACTTACCGAGAACCCAACCGGCGAAACCACACCGGTTTCAAGCGGCGCAAGCAGCACTGGTGCATACCGTAAAAACGACGTGGTGACATTCAAAGTCACCGGCGTTGAAAAAGACGGTATCGAAGTGGAACTGGCCGATGGCACCAAGTCGTACATCAAGCGCAACGAACTGTCGCGTGATCGTCAAGATCAACGTCCAGAGCGTTTCGCCGTGGGTGACCGCGCCGACGCAAAAGTGATTGATGCGAAAAACGGCAAAGTAAGTATCTCGATCAAACTGCTTGAGCAAGACGAGCACAAGAAAGCGATTGAAGAATACGGTTCGTCGGATTCAGGCGCAAGTCTGGGCGACATTCTGGGTGCGGCTATTCAAGAAGCCAGCGGCACCAAGAAAAAGTCGGCTAAGAAGAAAGCCGATGCTGACGAAGACGCCGCTTAGTCTTCAACAAGCAAAGCATACCTCACCCCGGGCCTTGTCTCGGGGTGAGTTTTATCTAGCCTAGGAGTTCTTCTTATGCAGCCCATCAGCGACCTTCTCATCGACCGCAAACGCCTGAAGTCACAGCTTGCCAGTTGGCGCACCATTGCCATCATCTCTATTTTTGGCTTCATTGCATTTTATTTTAGCGGGCTTGACGGCGGCAAAGCTATGCATGTAACCGCAAAAGACTATGTGGCGCAAATCACCATCGCTGGCATTATGGAAGATGATGATGCCCGCGATAAAATGCTCAAAGAAATTCTCGATGACCCCCATGCTAAAGCCGTCATTGTAAGGCTTGATTCACCAGGCGGTACCACCTTCGCTGGCGAAGAAATTTATCTGCAACTGCGCGCTATTGCGGCAAAAAAACCCATGGTAGGGGTCATGCGCACGGTCTGCGCCAGCGCCTGCTATATGGCAGCCCTTGCCACTGATCATGTGGTGGCGCGTGAAGGCACCCTCACCGGTTCCATCGGCGTGCTGCTGCAAAGCGTAGAAATCAGCCGCCTTGTTGATAAACTTGGCATTACCCCTGTCACCATTAAATCCGGCGCCTATAAAGACGTCCCCGGCATCGCGGAACCCTTCACCGACGAACAACGCAAAGTCGTCAGCCAAGTGGTGATGGATGCCTACAACCATTTCATTCGCCTCCTTGTTGAACGTCGTAAAATGGATGATGCCAATGCGCGAGCGATTGCCGACGGAAGAGTGTATACCGGCAATCAGGCGCTCGCCTTAAAGTTGATTGATGGGCTGGGCGGATATGATGAAGCCCGCGCCTGGCTGGCGGAAACCAAAAAAATTGATGTGAAGCTGGAACTTCGCGAAATCACCCCTGAGCCTGAATTTGTCACGCTTTGGCAAAAATTTGGCCAATATACCGGTATAAAAATATTTAATCATTCGCCTATAGGACTTGACGGATTAGTAAGCATCTGGCATCCTTCCCTCGTGCAATAACATTATGAAATGGCGCTACAAACCATGACCAAATCAGAACTTATTCAACGATTAGCAAAACGTTATCCGCACCTTTATCAGCGCGACATTGAAGTGCTGGTGAACACCATGTTCAACGAAATCAGCACTGCACTTGCCGAAGGCAATCGCGTTGAGTTGCGCGGCTTTGGTGCCTTCTCCGTCCGTAAGCGCGAAGCACGTGCTGCACGCAACCCCAAAAACGGCGACATGGTCAATGTAGGTGAACGTAGCGCCATTTACTTCCGCACCGGTAAAGAATTGCGTGAGCGCATTACCACCGTTGTACCGAAAGACTAGTTTGCTGGCTTCGGCTGGCACTTTGTCATGGTAAAAATCAAAAATTGTGGAATATCGACACCGGAAACGCTTCTTAAGGCGATTCGCAATGGCGCATCCTTCATTGGGTTTGTTCACCACCCCGGCTCACCACGTCATGTAAACGACGTTCAAATGGCACGCCTTGGCTTACGCATGCCCGATGAAGTAAAAATGGTGACCGTGTTGGTTGACCCAAGCGATGCGCTGTTAGCCCAGCTACCACGCACTGATTTTTGGCAAATACACGGCGTAACCGATCCGGCGCGCATTCACGCCATTCACCAACAAACTGGCATTCCCGTTATTAGCGCCATTCGTGTGCGCAGCGGAAGCGACATTGCCAATGCTTATCGACTGGAAGAAGTAAGCGCGCACGTCCTGTTCGACGCGTATCACAGCGAACAGGCCGGCGGCGCTGGCGTCACGTTCGATTGGTCGCTGCTTTCCAGCATCAGCCTCGAAAAGCCATGGTTCCTTGCTGGGGGCCTCACGGCCGATAATGTGAGCGAGGCCCTGCGCATCACCAAAGCCCCCATGGTCGATGTATCAAGCGGCATTGAAACCGCGCCCGGCATAAAATCTGAAGAAAAGATTGCCGCCTTCAACGCCGCCGTGCTACACGCGGCAAATGCCTAAATTAAACACCACTCCTGATGAAAACGGCCATTTCGGCATTTACGGCGGGCGCTATGTTGCCGAGACGCTGATGCCGCTTATTCTGGAAGTGGAAAGCGCCTATGCAGCCATGCGCGATGACGCGGGCTTCAAAGCCCAGTTCGATGATCTGATGAAGCATTATGTGGGCCGCCCAAGCCCGCTTTATTTTGCCGAGCGCCTCACCGAAAAACTGGGTGGTGCGCAAGTTTACTTCAAACGCGACGAGCTGAACCACACCGGCGCGCATAAAATCAATAACTGCATTGGTCAGGTGTTGCTGGCCATGCGCATGGGCAAAAAGCGCATCATCGCCGAAACGGGTGCGGGTCAACATGGTGTAGCCACCGCCACGGTGTGCGCACGTTTTGGCCTTCAATGCGTGGTGTATATGGGCGCGAAAGACATGGCGCGCCAAGCCCCCAACGTGTTCCGCATGAAGCTGCTAGGCGCTGAAATTATACCCGTCACCAGCGGCAGCCAAAGCCTGAAAGACGCCATGAACGAAGCCCTGCGTGATTGGGTGACAAATGTGGATGACACCTATTACCTCATCGGCACCGCATCGGGTCCGCACCCCTTCCCCATGATGGTGCGTGATTTTCAATCGGTCATGGGCGATGAAGTGCGCGAAGAATCGCTGCGCCGATTGGGTCGCCTGCCCGATATGCTGGTTGCCTGCATTGGCGGCGGCAGCAATGCCATTGGTCTTTTCCACCCGTTTTTGAATGATGAGCAGGTGAAGCTGGTGGGTGTGGAAGCATCCGGCCACGGGCTTGAAACACTGCAGCATGCGGCGTCGCTCACCAAAGGCACGCCCGGTGTGCTGCATGGCACCCGCACCTATCTGCTGCAAAACGCCGATGGGCAAATCACCGAAGCGCATTCCATTTCCGCCGGACTTGATTACCCAGGCATCGGCCCCGAACATGCCTATCTGCATGACATCAAGCGCGTGGAATATGTTTCCGCGACCGACAACGAGGCGCTGGAAGCGTTTAAA
>CANEUT010000145.1 GCA_947441895.1 Rickettsiales bacterium
TCGGGTCGGTAATGCCGTTGAAACGCAATCACGCATTGTTCGGTTTTCACGCCATAATCGCCATCGAGCTTTAAACCATAGCCCCAATTGCTGAGGGCGGTTTGCAGGCGAATCACTTTTTTGCCGTTATCACCGCGCGCCAATTCACTGCCCACCATGGGTTTGGCGTGGAAAGGGAAAATGCCAACCCCGGCGCGTGCTAAGCGCGACCAGCTGAATAACTCACCCGGATCCATTTTGCGCAAGAATGCCACGTCGGAATGGCCAACAATATTGCGCGCAGGAATTTCATGTCGCACCATAATTTCTTTGCAGAGTGCAATCACGCTTTGCATTTGCGCTTCGGGAAAATGCACATAACCGTTTGTGTGGCCGGGGTTCGCCATTTCAATGCCGATGGACCGCGCATTAATGTTGCTCATGCCACGCCAGAAAGCCTCACCCGCGTGCCAAGCGCGTTCTTTTTCATCCACCAGGGCAATCACATCACCTTTTTCGCTCACCACATAATGCGCGGAAACTTTTGCTTCCGCATCGCACAGCCGCGCCACTGCCTCGTCGGTCGAACGCATGTCAGTGTAATGCAGCACCAACATATCGACCGCTTGGCCGTGACGTGTATCGAAGTTGGGCGATTTGGGGGAAGATGTCATGAGCAGTTATTGTAATCCTTTTTTCAATATAACAAAAGCCATCAGACGTGCAGTGCAGTATGATTATTCGTTTGCGAGCGAGCTGGGCGAGCGTGCCAACAGCCAGCGGAGCTGCGCGCAGCGATCGCCAGCAGACGATCTCGCGGAGCAAATCACAAACTATATCTCTGCCAAGCGCGGACGACGAATGGTAATCACCGCCACCCCAATCATGGTCAACGCCGCACCCAGCACCACCTGCACACTCACCGGCTCACCAAACGCCACCACGCCACTGGCAATGCCCACCACCGGCACCAACAGCGAATAAGGCACCACTTGGCTAATGTCATAACGCGTGATCAACCAGTTCCATAAACCATACGCCACGATGGATGACATGATGGAGCTGTAGGCAATGCCAAGCCAACTGATGATATGCGCATCGCGCAGCATTTCCACGGTTGGCGCTTCAAAGAAAATGCTCAAGCCCAACAGCATGGGCAGCGAAAAAAGCCCCGGCCAGAAAATAAAGCTGATGGTGGAAATAGGCGCCATGCGCTTCATGTAAATATTCGCCACCGCCCACGAAAATGACCCCAGCACACACAGGGTGAATGCCCCCCAATGTTCACTGGCATTGGGTGTGCCCGCCACAATCATCACCCCCATGAAAGCCACCATCAACCCACCGGCGCGCCATGGGCCCAAATAATCTTTGAAGGCAATGGCCGCCAGCAAACACGAGAACGGAACCCCCAGCTGCGTGGCAATAATGACCGACGTAATGGAAAGCCCCATCTGCATGCCGGTGAATACCAGCCCGAACTGAATCACAATCATCGTCAGCGAAAGAATAATGATATCGCGCAGTGGCGGAATTTTTTTGCTGAACACAAATGGAAGCAGCATCACGCTCAACACCGCGAACCGCAAAAACACGGTGAGGATGGGTGGGAACTCCATCATCGAAAATTTTGCCGCCGTAAAATTGCCTCCCCAACAACAGGCAATAAGAATGGCAGCAAGCACCGCGCGAATAGGCATGACAACTCCGAATGAATGATGCTGCGAACTAGGCCATAAATGCGTGAGATGCAATCACTCTCATATTACTTATGATTTTCATGGGTCTAGACCGCCATGCAATGGCTCTGGCACTTATCCCCAATTCGTGGTACTGTCCTCGTCCCTGAAGCGAACCCTCTTCCTGCTCAGCGAGCGTGGGAATGGTGGATGAAATACGAGAAGAGCCCGCGCGCAGCGAGGGAGTGTACAAAAAAGTACATGACCGACCGAGCACGGGATTCGACGATGTAGTTCGCCGCCAGTCACACGCGTTAATGGGAGGGAAGGTTTGGATTATAATGAGCAGGATAGTAGAAGTCCTCGCGCACAAGGAGGGAGTGTAGACTTACTACATGACCGACTGAGCACGAAGACGACGCCCTAGCCTGCCATTAGAATTCAAACAAAAAAAAGAGGGCTTTAAGACGAATCTTAAAGCCCCAAGTCGCTCGGCAAGCAACTGTTGACTGGCGTTACGCCAGTGTATCGTACGAAGGGCGTCCGGCTGCAAATGCCTGGGCGCCCTTGGTGTTTCTAAGCCATTCCATCGTCTGTTGCGTCAGCGCCGACAGCAGCAGAAAGCTGGCCATCATCAGTGGGCTAAACATCGCATCGACAGGGATCATAAGGAACGTGGTTCGCTATCATCTGTTTGTGTGGCTTGACCCACTATATATAGATTTGGCGGGTGGCTGACAACAACATTTTGTGTTTGCCTGTGCGTTTCGCGGCAACGCGCCGTCATGCTTTCTGCGCGCATTTTGTCCACAATTGATACCCACAGGCACATGAAAAAACTGAGCGTTTTTTGTCGTGCCTGTGGTGCGCATGCCACGCCTACCCACCCGCAAAAAATCGTCGTCATCATCGCACGACATTCACCTAGACCTTTCACGCGAATGCCATTATTCCTAATGCAAGCATTCACTAAACATAAGTTTCATGATGGCCGATGCCACCCGCATGAAACGCATTAGGAGCGACCATGAGCAAGAAACCCATCTACGAAGGCAAAGCAAAAAAACTCTTCGAAGGTCCAGAGCCCGGAACGCTCATCCAGCACTTTAAAGACGACGCCACGGCCTTCAACGCCAAGAAGAAGGGCACCATTGCGGGCAAGGGCATCATCAACAATAAAATCTCGGAATTCCTCATGTCGCGTTTGAACGATATGGGCATCCCCACCCACTTCATCCGCGGCATCAACATGCGCGAGCAGCTGGTGCGCGCAGTTGAAATCGTGCCGCTGGAAGTGATTATTCGTAACTACGCCGCCGGCAGCTTTGCCGAGCGTTTCGGCGCGTTCGAAGGTGAAGCACTTGGTTCGCCCCTCATCGAATTCTGCCTGAAAGATGACCGCCTGGGCGACCCATTCATCGCGGAAGATCACATCTTCGCCTTCGGCGTTGCTCAGCCCGAAGAGGTCGATGAAATTCGTCACTATGCGCTGCGCATCAACGACTTCTTGTCGGGCCTGTTCTATGCCCACGGCATTCGCCTGATCGATCTGAAACTCGAATTCGGTCGCTTCTATGAAGGCGATGCTGAAATCATCGTGCTGGCCGATGAAATATCGCCCGACACGTGCCGCCTGTGGGACATCGCCACGAATGATAAAATGGATAAAGACCGTTTCCGCCGCGACCTTGGCAAAACCGAGGAAGCCTATCGTGAAGTAGCCCGCCGCCTTGGCGTGCTGCCAAACATGAGCGTGGTGGAAAGCGGTGGCTTTGCCGATGTGAAAGCCGTCAAGAAGCCAGCGGCAAAAGCAGCGAAGCCTGCCAAGCCTGCCGCAAAAACCAAAGCCAAACCTGCGCCAAAAAAGAAGAAGTAACCACACCGTCATTCCCGCGAAAGCGGGAATCTAAGGCCACATCACTTGGCTTGAGATCCCCGCCTACGCGGGGATGACAGAATCGAGAGAAAACCATGAAAGCAAAAGTTCACGTAACGTTAAAAAATGGCGTGCTTGACCCACAAGGCCAAGCCATTGAATCGGCCCTCGCCCATTTGGGTTTTGCGGGCGTTGCTGGCGCGCGTGTTGGAAAATATATCGAGCTTGATATTGCCGAAACCAACGAAGCCAAAGCACGCACCGCCGTGGAACAAATGTGCGAAAAGCTGCTGGCCAACACCGTCGTCGAAAAATACTCCATCGAGATTGCGGCGTAGCCATGAAATCTGCCGTCATCGTTTTCCCTGGATCGAATTGTGATCGCGACGTGTTCACCGTGCTTGAAGCACAAGGGCTGAACCCACGCTATGTGTGGCACAGCGATGCCACGCTGCCCGAGAAGTTTGATTTAGTGGTGCTGCCCGGCGGATTTTCTTACGGCGATTATTTGCGTTGCGGCGCCATGGCCGCGCGTTCGCCCATCATGCGCGAAGTGATTAGCCACGCCGAAAAAGGTGGCCATGTGCTTGGCATTTGCAACGGGTTTCAAATCCTCACCGAAACTGGGTTGCTGCCCGGCACCCTGCTGCGTAACACGCACCTGAAATTCAATTGCAAAGAAACGCTGCTGCGAATTGAAGCAAACGACAACGCTTTCACCGGTAACTATCAAAAAGGTCAGGTGGTTAATTTTCCCGTGGCCCATGCGGAAGGCAATTACTTCGCCGATGCCGACACGTTGCAAGCACTGAACGATAATGCACAAGTGGCGCTGCGCTATGTGGATGCCGAAGGCGAAGCAACGGCAGAAGCAAACCCCAACGGCACGCAGCAAAACATCGCTGGCATCACCAACA
>CANEUT010000146.1 GCA_947441895.1 Rickettsiales bacterium
AGCGAGGCGAGGGCGGCCGAACCAATGGCATAGCCTTTCGTCACCGCTTTGGTGGTGTTGCCAACCGCATCCAACGCATCGGTGGTCACGCGAACATCTTTCGGCAGACCCGCCATTTCAGCAATGCCACCGGCATTGTCGGTCACGGGCCCATAAGCATCCAGCGCAACCACAATGCCCGCCAGCGCCAGCATGGTGGTGGCCGCAATGGCCACGCCAAACAAACCGCACAACAGGAACGAGGCAAGCATGGCCGCCGAGATGGCAATGATAGGTAGCGCCGTCGCTTCCATGGAAACGGCAAGCCCCTGAATGACGTTGGTGCCATGACCCGTGGTCGATGATTCCGCCACCGATTTTACCGGGCGGTAGCTGGTGGAGGTGTAATATTCGGTGATCCATACCAGCGCACCGGTAACGGCCAAACCAATCAGCGAGCATTGATAGATATGCATGCCGGTGAAGGTAAGTTCGCCCACGTTATAGCTGGTTTCAAAACCAACCAGTTTTTCAACCAGCTTATAAATCAATCCGGCTGAAAGAACGGCGCTGACCAGGAACCCTTTATAGAGCGCCCGCATAATATTATTACTTGCGTCCAAGCGTACGAAGTAGGTGCTGATGACGGAGGCAATAATGCACACGCCGCCAAGCGCCAGCGGATAGATCATGAACAGTTCCTGCGCCGCACCTTTGAAGTAAATGGCCGCCAGCAGCATGGTGGCCACAATGGTCACCACATAGGTTTCAAACAAGTCAGCGGCCATGCCGGCGCAGTCGCCCACATTATCGCCCACGTTATCGGCAATCACGGCAGGGTTGCGTGCATCATCTTCGGGAATGCCAGCTTCCACCTTGCCCACCAGGTCAGCGCCCACATCGGCGCCTTTGGTGAAAATACCGCCGCCCAAACGAGCGAAGATCGAAATCAGCGAAGCACCAAAAGAAAGGGCTACCAATGCTTCCAGAATCTGGCGTGGATCAGTGCCAATGGCTTTCAGGTGGAAATAATAACCGGCGGTGCCCAGCAAGCCCAAGCCAACCACAAACATGCCCGTCACCGCGCCCGAACGGAAGGCAATGGTGAGCGCTTTTTGCATGGAGCTGCGGGCGGCTTCGGTGGTGCGCACGTTGGCGCGCACCGAAATATTCATGCCGATGTAACCGGCAACGCCCGACATGACCGCGCCAATGACAAAACCATACGCCACCAGCCATCCAAGCGTGTAACCCAGCGCCACAAAAATAACGGCACCCACAAAACCAATCGTGCGGTATTGGCGGTTAAGGTAAGCAGCAGCGCCAACTTTAATCGCTTCCGAAATTTCAATCATCGCGTCATTGCCGCGGCTGTTGCTAAGAATGTTGTAAATCGTCAACAGCCCATAAATAATGGCCAGTGCGCCACAGGCATAAATAATTGTCTCAACATCAGCGATTTGCAGGTGGTTAAAGTCCATGCGGGTATTCCTCTTAAGCGGTTTAACTGTATGGCATAAGAGTGAATTTGGGCGCGATTGCAAGTGGTTTTTTTGCTCCGCGAGATCGCCTACTGGCGATCGCTGTGTGCAGCTACGCTGGCTGATGGCTCGCTCGCCCGGCTCGCTTCTTTACTATTCAAAGGGCGGGAAGAGTCGGTGCGTAGCCTTCCATGTCGAGCCGCGAAGCGAAAAAGCATGCGCGGCGCTTGAGCGCTAAATCAAATTTTCTTGGCCGCCGAAATCCCTGCCTGAATCAGCTCAATGGCTTTGGCTTTGTCGCCCCAGCCATGCACTTTCACCCATTTGCCTTTTTCCAGGTCTTTATAATGCTCGAAGAAATGCTTAATTTGCTCCAGCAGAATTTCTGGCAGGTCAGTATATTCTTCCACATCATCAAAAAACGGATGCAGGCGATGCGCGGGCACAGCGAGGATTTTCTCATCCTGGCCTTTGTCATCTTCCATCAGCAGCACACCCACGGGGCGGGCACCCACCACGCAACCGGGCATCAGCGCGCGGCGGCCAACCACCAGCACATCCACGGGGTCACCATCTTGTGAAAGCGTGTGGGGAATAAAGCCATAATTGCACGGATAGGTCATGGCCGTATGCAGGAAACGATCCACAAATATGGCGCCTGAATCTTTATCCAGCTCATATTTAATGGGTTCACTGCCCATGGGCACTTCAATAATGACATTCACATCGCTCGGCACATCGGCCCCAATGCTGATTTTGCTGATATCCATGCGTTGTATCCTTTTACTTTTGTCATTCTGAGCGTCAGCGAAGAATCCAAGGCCTAGCCGCACCAGATCCTTCGGCGTTGCCTCAGGATGACAGGGTTAGTTAAATTGCTGCAGTGCGTTATGACAAAAAACCGGCCGGATGCAAGGGGTATTCGCTGTCATGAACCGAGAGGCGTATGATTTGCTAAAAATCCTTTATTCATGAATTCTTTACCTATTTCCTCTAGAACTGAGGTGACTATGATATCGGGGACGAAGCTATAGGAAATAACGTGCATGACCGACGCCGAAGATACACACTATTCTGATAAAACAGGACATGCGGCGCGTGGTGACGCGATGCGTGTCGACAAGCAAATCGATAGAATCGAGAGCAAGGCCGATCGTCGTGCCGCCGATGACGCTACCGCCGCCGCCGCGGAAGCAGATGCAGCAGCTGCCGAGCGTGCCGAGCAAGATCGTATTGCTGCCGAGGTTGAAGCGGAGAAAGCAGCAGAAGCCAATCGTCGCGAGCGGGAATTGCGCGAATGGTTGAGCAATCGTGGGGATGGCCCTAGTGCTGGTCGTTGATTTACCGTTGCATTGACCGGGGTCTTGTTATAGCGCTACGCCGCTTCTGATTATTCTCGGAGATGTTATGAAAAATACCGCCCCCAAAAAAGTCGTTCTCGCCTATTCGGGCGGGCTCGATACATCCATCATCCTCAAATGGCTGAAGGAGACCTATGACTGCGAAGTGGTGACTTTCACCGCCGATCTGGGGCAGGGCGAAGAGCTGGAGCCAGCGCGCAAAAAAGCCGAGATGATGGGCGTGAAGCAAATCTTCATCGATGACTTACGCGAAGAATTCGTGCGCGATTTTGTGTTCCCCATGTTCCGCGCCAACGCGCTGTATGAAGGGGTTTACCTGCTGGGCACCTCCATTGCCCGCCCGCTGATTGCCAAACGCCAGATTGAGATCGCCCGCGAAGTGGGGGCCGATGCCGTGTGCCATGGCGCCACTGGTAAGGGCAATGACCAGGTGCGGTTCGAGCTGGGCTATTACGCCCTGAAGCCTGATATTAAAGTGATCGCCCCATGGCGCGAATGGGAATTCAAAGGCCGCGCCGATATGATTGAATATGCCATGAAGCATCAAATTCCGGTGGCGAAAGATAAGCACGGCGAAGCGCCCTACAGCATGGACGCCAACCTGCTGCACATTAGCTATGAAGGCAAAGCGCTGGAAGATCCATGGGTTGCGCCCGATGAAGCGATGTTCCGCTGGACCGTAAGCCCCGAGAAGGCTCCAAACGAACCGGAAATCATCGAAATCGAGTTTGAAAAAGGTGATGCCGTGGCCGTGAATGGCAAAAAACTGTCGCCTGCCAACCTGCTCGCCAAATTAAATGAGCTGGGTGGCAAACACGGCATCGGTCGCCTCGACCTCGTGGAAAACCGCTACGTGGGCATGAAGTCACGCGGCGTGTATGAAACGCCCGGCGGCACCATTCTTCACACCGCCCATCGCGGCATTGAATCCATCACGCTGGATCGTGGCGCCATGCATTTGAAAGAAGAGCTGATGCCGCGCTATGCCGAGCTGGTTTATTTCGGCTATTGGTTCAGTCCTGAGCGCGAAATGCTCCAGTCGCTCATCGACAAATCGCAAGAGAACGTATCGGGCACCGTGCGCTTGAAGCTCTATAAGGGCACGGCATCCGTCATTGGTCGCAAATCACCCAACAGTCTTTATTCCATGGCGCATGTCACGTTCGAGGCCGATAGCGTCTATAACCAGCGCGATGCCGAAGGGTTCATTAAGCTGAACGCCCTGCGTCTGCGCCTGCGGCATCAGGGGAAATAAACGTTATTTAATCCCTACCGTCATGAAATCGTCATACTTCTGGGTTAAACTTACGGTTCAGGAGTTTACGAATGGCGACCTTTTTAATCGGTGATTCGATCGCGGTGGGCATGGGGCGAAGCGACCCCACCGCCAAAACCTATGCCACCGGTAGCATGGCGGTGCGCGGCATGGATCCGCATTTTACCGCAGCCACCGCGCTGGCACGGGAAGGTGACATTGCCGTCATCAGCGCCGGCTATAACGGCGGCATCAATGCTGCCGATCGTGAGAAATTGACCCGGTGGATTCGTGATCTGAACGAGCGTGGCACACGGGTGGTGATTGCTGGCCTGCGTGAGGATTTTAGCAATGGCG
>CANEUT010000147.1 GCA_947441895.1 Rickettsiales bacterium
CGCCTCGGCACTTAAACCTTTGGTATTCGCCATGCCATAAGCGACGCCCTTAATCAGCTTGCCAAAGGTAACATCGAACCCTTTAGCCACGGCCTGTAATGGCTTTGATGGGTCCCATTCATGCTGGCTATAATTATTCAACTGATTACGGGCAAAGCGCCCGCCCCATGTCATGAATGCAGCACCCACCAATCCGCGTGAAATAACACGAATGGCAGCGCGCCCCTTCATGCTGTCGCTCCAGGCGGGCTTATCGACCGAGCCTGAACTGCCAAACAAATAATTTTGATACGAACTATCGCCCATGCGCGACTGGTTTTGCCCCACTATTTCAGGCGAAATTTTTAATGCATCATTCGGCAAAACTGCATGCACAGCAAGCGTCTCCGGCAGCTTGACGGTGGCATCATCGGGCAGATTAACGCCCGATTCTGTGGTGTCGTTTGTCAATAAACCTCTGTAACAAACATGGTTTTTCTCACCCTCGAGAATACCATAAATCCCCTGCGCCCGATGTTAAGCTTTTGTGACAGTTAACCGCCCAAAACCATGCTGCAACGCAACCAACAAGCACCTGAATTCACCGAATGTTTCAGTTGTGTGAAGATTACACCCAAACTGCCGTTTTTGCTCGTCGCCTAGCGCCAATCAGAGTAAATTTAGGAGAGACAAACAACGAGGTTAAAACTAATCAATGGAATATTCATAAAACCCGCATGAACGCTGAAGTTCCAGTTCGTTCACCGAAAAATTTTCTTGGCAAAGCAGTTTTGTCGAGCGCGGAGTATGCTGCCAATGGTTCCCAAACACCCCCCGCATTTCACCGCTTACTATCGGCTGGCGGACTCACTGCCGGCCTTTGGATTGGCCGATCGATCATGGATGTGGTGACAGCGCGCAATAGCGCCACTGGCAAAAAAATAGATCACGAAAAAGTCTTTTGGCCATTGCGTGGCCTTTACGGAACCATGACCTACAACGCCTATTCCGATGATGCTGGCGATCGCTGGAAGCAGGTGCTTGATAAAATGACCCCCATGGCACTAGGAGCATTCGGCGCCTGGGCAGCCAGCCGTCATTTCTTCTACGGCAAAGGCATTACCAACGAACCCTTCCATTTAGCAACCTCTGGCCCCAATGGGCTTATGGCTCGCTATAAAGCAGCTTCCGGCAATGGCAAAGTAACGCTGGAAATGGCCGACAGCATGATGATGCTTGCTCAGGCTGAATCGCAGCGTAAAATTGCTGCAGTCGGCATGATTACTGGCAGCCCCAGTGGCACCCATTTATTTGGCTCGTTTTTACCATTTACAAATGGTGGGGGTATTGCCAGCACCTTCCAATTGGCCAATAGAGCCCGCATCGATCTTCCGGGACCACTAAAAATCTTTAACGGTCTGGCAGGAAACCGTGGCAAAGGAACACGAACGGTAGAAGGCTCGCTGATCGATACCGTGCGCTGGGCAGAGAGCAATCTAAGAAAAATTGGGCATCCACATCAGTGGATGGACGAAAAAACGCTCGTCGATCATGTAAAAAATATTACCCAAAACTTTGCCCATGTTTCGCCAGAACAAGAAAAAGCAATCAGCCAGACAGTACAGACTTTAATCCATGATGCCCATACGCATGCCGAAACATTGCGGGTGGCTGGCAAAACAGAAAAAGAAATATCGGATGCACTTGTTAAATTTATGGAAGGGGCCAATCCAAAAGGCATAGGCTTTAAAGGCGAGGCCTATGAACGCCTGCTAATTCATACCGGCTTCGATCTTACAAAATTTGAACCTGGCTATGGCACATTCAAATTTCTTAGCCGCCATACCGGTTCTGCCAACGCAGAGCGCGAAATTGAAACCCACCTCGCCCACCACTTAAAAGAAGCCCATGGTATTGAATGGGGCGTAAGCCGCCTTGATGAAACCGCTCACCACCGTCATCTTATTAACGGCATCGCCGTCGCCGGTATTGGTACCGCCTTACTTGCTGGTGGTCTTACTGCCAACAATATCGATAAGCACCTCGATAAACAACGCGCACAAGCATTGGCCCAAGCAAAGGCTATTCCAACGGTCAATTCACAAACTCAACATATCAATGAAACGCATGAAGCGCATGAAAAGAATCAGAATCCAATCAGTCGCTGGATAAATCAAAAACCACTCGATGTCATGCAGTGGGTCAGTAACATTATGATTACGCCCCCATCAACGTATCGCTTAATGAACGCCGCCTATTTTTCGGCTGCTTTATGGGGTGGCATGCAGGTGGCAAACGCTCTCACGGGCCGCAAATTGCCTTTGGTGAAAGGTAACAACTCATTTGCTTCAATTCTGAAAAAAGAAGACGCGGGAATACTTAAATCCATTCATGGCATCATGGAATACACGCCCGGCAGTGTTGCTCTAAAAGATCGCATGCGTCAGGCGGCGCACTTCTTAATTCCCGTAAGCTTCGGAGCGGTGGGCACCTATATCGGCAACCGCATGTTCTTTAAAGATCGGGCAGAAAAACTGAAAGATCCCAAAACGCTGGAAGATTATGTCGATAAAATTTCCATGGAGCAGGCTAAACCGTTTGGCCTATTAACGGCTGCCACTTCTATATTCGGTGCGGGTAGTGGCTTGCATCTTCTGCCTATTTTTAGCTATTCTGGTAATTTACATAACAATTATTTGTTAGCCAATGGAAACCAAATGGCACTGCCGGGCATTGGCAAATGGTGGTCAGGCAACGCCGGCCTAACTCCGTGGGGCATAAAACGCAGCCTTGAACAGATGACCAACCATCTGGCTTATAATTCAACCTCACGTCCCAAAGATATGCCGGCCTTGGTCCATTCGGTGATTGGCAAGCTGTATCCAACCATGAATGAAGAAACACTACTTATTCGCAAACAAGAAGTGCTCGATCGCATCTATGAAATTCGTGATACCTATCTTGAGAACGGCGTTATTCCAAAAGCCAAGCAGCCTACCTTACACAGCGCCATGGCAAAACTTTTAAGTGGCGAAGGGCTTGAAAATTTGCTGATGGCCTCCGACCTTGACCCGCTGAAAGCAAATTTGGCAAATAATGGGGCCTCTGGATCAATTGGTAATTTTCTGGGGGCAAAAAAGGCCGTCAGCCATTTGGAAAATGATTACCGGCAGAAATTCACTGAACGCACGGCCAAGGCAAATGTGAGCAACTCACCCAATGACTATTTGCGCGCACTGGCCGATAGCAGGCCCGATGTGATGCCGGCTGCCAATGATAATCAGGGAAAAACAACCTTCGCCGAACGAATTAAGGGCGAAACCCCTGCCAATCCCACGCTGGGCGCTTAAAACCCCTTGCATTTACCCCCGTAATCCCATAAAAGGCCGCACCCACGCGAAAATTGTTTCACGTGGAACACACACGTAGGTGTCAGGGCTGCTGAGGAGTTCTCAGTTTCCCGCCGGTGTCAGCAATGACCATCGCCTACGGAGGAAAGTTGTGTTGGGAAATGAAGGAGGCCGAAGACAAAAAGTGATGTTTTCGAGAAACCAGCGCGCAGCGTACATTAAAAGTACGTGAGCACTGGAAGCGCGGAAAACAAGCGTTTGTCAGGCATCGTTCATTTAGCAGCGCAACTGTTTAACCGGACTTAAGGAGTTACTAGTCATGAGCCTTCCCTCATTCTCGATGCGCGAGCTGATCGACGCTGGCGTTCACTTCGGCCACAAAACCAAACGCTGGAACCCACGCATGGCGCCGTTTATCTACGGCACCCGCAACGACATCCACATCATCGACCTGCAACAAACCGTGCCCATGCTGCACCGCGCTCTTTCGGCGGTGCGTGCCACCGTTGCTAAAAACGGCCGCATTCTGTTTGTTGGCACCAAGCGTCAGGCTTCGGAAACCATTGCTGAATCAGCCAGGCGCTGCGGTCAATATTACGTTGATAACCGCTGGTTGGGCGGCATGCTCACCAACTGGAGCACCATTCAGAACTCGATTCGTCAGCTGCGTAAATACGAAGAGCTGCTGGGCGATCCACATTCGGGTCTGACCAAAAAAGAAATCCTCAACACCCAGCGTCACCGCGACAAGCTCGAGCGTTCGCTCGGCGGGATTCGTGATATGGGCGGCAAGCCAGACCTGCTGTTCATCATCGACACCAACCGTGAAGAACTGGCCGTGAAAGAAGCTCAGAAACTGGGCATTCCTATCGTTGCCATCATCGACACTAACTGCACCACCGACGGCATTGATTTCCCAATCCCCGGTAATGATGATGCAACCCGCGCCATTAAACTCTATTGCCAACTCATTTCCGATGCTGCGCTTTCAGGCCTACAACAAAGCATGGGCGGCAAGGAAGTTGATTTCGGCGCCCGCATGGAAGCGACTGAAATGGAAGCAACCGAGGGCCTGACTCCACGTCAAGAGCAAGAGAAA
>CANEUT010000148.1 GCA_947441895.1 Rickettsiales bacterium
TATTGCGAAGCGTCTTGCGGTGGCGGAAAGCCAAGAAATGTTTCACGTGAAACAACCTTCGGTTGTGCTGGTGGTGGGGGTGAACGGCAACGGCAAAACCACTACCATCGGCAAACTGGCCTATTGTTACCAGAATGAGGGCAAAAAAGTGATGCTGGTGGCGGCCGATACCTTCCGCGCCGCGGCGGTGGAGCAGCTTCAGCGATGGAGCGAGCGGGCGGGTTGCAGCTTCGTGCGCGGGGCTGATCAGTCTGACCCTGCATCGGTTGCTTATGCAGGGGTTGAGAAGGCGGTGGCCGAGGGGGTGGATGTGGTGTTCATCGACACCGCGGGTCGCCTGCACACCAAAGATAACCTGATGGCGGAGCTGGCAAAAATCCGCAAAGTGATTGCGAAGCTAATTCCCGATGCGCCGCACGCGGTGATTCAGGTGCTCGATGCCACCACCGGCCAAAACGCACTGGCGCAGGTGAAGGCATTTGGCGAGGTGGCGGGCGTGACAGGGTTGGTGGTGACCAAGCTGGACGGCACCGCCAAAGCAGGCGTGATGGTGGCGCTGGCCGACCAGTTTAAG
The DNA here is from genome assembly GCA_947441895.1 of Rickettsiales bacterium. Lineage (GTDB taxonomy): Bacteria > Pseudomonadota > Alphaproteobacteria > Rickettsiales > UBA3002 > QFOX01. The sequence continues at coordinate 575 of CANEUT010000148.1, forward strand.
CTGCCCATTCATGCCATTGGCGTGGGTGAGGGCGCCGATGATTTGCAGCCCTTTGTGGCCGCTGATTTTGCCCGGGCACTGGTGGGGCTGTAGCCCAGTGTATTTTTAACACCCATTCGTTACGACGGTTTGCAAATCTTTACGCAATTTTAGTAAATTCTTGGTATTCTTTTAACCAATAGCTAAAATGGAGCTCGGAGTGATTCGAGATAATCCAGTAAAAAACGGGAGTTAGCATGGCTGGTGGTCGTTTACGTGCCGATCCGTTATTTCAAGGGCTTGCCCGCCCACCCATGATTATGGGTGTCAGCTACATGTATTTCGTGGTGAATGCCATGATCACCGTGCTCATGTTCATTAACACCAAGTCGTTTTACTCACCCGTAGTTGGGGTGGTGATTCATCTGTTTGGTTATTTGATATGTATGAAAGAGCCGCGCGCAGTGGAGCTATGGATGCTGCGCATGAAATATGGCTTTCGTAGCTGGAATCGCGCTTATCACTCTCACACCAACTCGTATGATGTGTTTTAGATGCTGCAGAATTTAAAGCGCCGCAAGGTTTCTAAATCGGTTCAGGCCAGCCGTGAGATTTCGGCGGCGGAATTTATTCCCTATGAGCACCACTGGGATAAAGAAACCATCATCACCAAAAACAAAGAATTACTGCAGGTCATTAAGGTCGATGGCTTCTCGTTCGAGACGGCCGATGACGACGTGGTGGACATGAAAAAAATGGTGCGCAACTCGCTTTATAAATCGATGGCCGAGGGCACGTTCAGTTTGAACTTCCACATGATTCGTAGGCGCCAGAGCGCCTTTCCGGGTGGCGAAATGCCAAATGGCTTCGCCAAATATGTAGATGATAAATGGCGGCAAAAGCACCATTCACGTAGCAGCTTTGTGAACGAGCTTTACATCACGGTGATTCGTAAGAATGACACCAAAGGCGCCGCAAAAATTGAAAATATTTTTAATCGCATCGAGCAAACGGCCAACAAAAATGCCGAAGGTGAACAGCTTCAGGAAATGCATAAAGAGCTGAAAGAATCGATTTATCGGGTGCTGGCGACCTTTAAAGATTATGGTGCACGCGTTCTGACCACAAAAATGAGCCCGTCAGGTCCGGTGTCGGAGCCGCTAGAGTTTTTAGGGCGTTTGGTAAATGCGGGTGATGCCCAGAAAATGCTGGTTCCCACTATTAGCATCGACCATTATTTACCCACCAACCGACTTTATTTTGGCAGCCGCGCCATTGAAATTCGCTCGGCAACCGGCACTAAATATGCGGGCATTGTGAGTATTAAAGAATATGCACCGCACACGGCTGCGGGCATTCTTGATGCGTTTTTGCAATTGCCGTTTGAGTTTGTGATTTCGCAAAGTTTTCAGTTTGCCAACCGTCAGAGTAATATTGGATCGATGCAGCTGCAGCAGCGCCGCATGATGCAATCCAGCGATTTGGCGGTGAGCCAGGTGCGTGAAATTTCCGATGCGCTCGATATGGCGATGTCGGGCCATATTGCCTTTGGCGAACACCACCTGACGGTGATGTGTTTTGAAGAGAATTTGAATGCGCTGGAAGGCGCTATTTCCATGGTCATTGCCGAATTGGTGAATGTGGGCATTAACCCGGTGCGCGAAAAACTGGTGATGGAACAGTGCTTTTGGGCGCAGCTTCCCGGAAACTTCGATTTTATTGGCCGCAAATCAAAAATCAACACGCTGAATATTGCGGGCTTTGCTGCCATGCATAACTATCCCGTGGGTAGAATTGCCGAGAACCACTGGGGCGATGCGGTAACGGTGTTCGACACCACGTCGGGCACGCCGTTCTTTTTCAATTTCCATGCGCGTGATGTGGGGCACACCACCATCATCGGCCCCACGGGTGCGGGTAAAACGGTGCTGATGAATTTTTTATGCGCGCAGGCACAGAAGTTTAAATGCCGCCTTTTCATGTTCGATAAAGACCGGGGTGCTGAAATTTTTGTGCGCGCTTTGAACGGTAAATACACCCATATCGATCCGGGTCGTAAATGTTATTTCAACCCGCTGCAGCTTGATGACACGATGGAGAATCGGTCGTTTATTGCCGAATGGCTATCGGCGCTGATTGCCGAGCATGATGAGCCCATCAGCGCGGAAGATATGGAGACCATTCAAGGTGCCATTGAGGGTTGCTATAAATTGCGCCGGGAAGATCGAGTACTGAGTAATATTGCGCCGTTTTTTGGGCTGGAAGGGCCAGGAACCGTTGCTGGACGGCTGAAGCAGTGGCATTCCACGGGCCGCTATGCCCAGATTTTTGATAATGTGCACGATGTGATTGATTTCCATTCCGATACTATTTTTGGGTTCGAGATGGGCGACGTGCTGGCGAACCGCGCCTGTCTGGTTCCGGTGCTGCTGTATTTGTTCCACCGTATTCAGATTTCGCTGGATGGCACGCCAACGATGATTGTGCTCGATGAAGCTTGGGCGCTGATTGATAATAAAATCTTTGCGACCAAAATTAAAGACTGGCTAAAGACACTGAGAAAGCTGAACGGGTTTGTGGTGTTTGCTACGCAGAGCGTTGAAGATGCGGTGAACAGCAGCATTTCGGACACGCTGATTCAGCAAACCGCCACGCAAATTTTCTTGCCCAACCCGAAAGCGACCGAGCCTTATAAAAAAGCGTTCATGCTGAGTGACCGCGAGTTTAATTTGCTGAAGAACACCGATCCGGGAACGCGTTATTTTCTGGTGAAGCAGGGTAAAGATGTGGTGGTAGCGCGCATTGATTTGTCGGGCATGGAAGATATTATTTTTGTGCTTTCGGGTCGCGCTGAAACGGTTGGGCTACTGGATCAGATTCGCAAAGAAGTGGGTGATAACGTTGAAGATTGGTTGCCCATTTTTACACAACGGGTGAAAGCATTGTGAGCAGCTATATTGCACGGCTGATGGTTTTTGTGGTTCTGCTGACGGGCATGATGGTCTGGCAGGCGCCGCCTGCATTTGCCACTGTAAGCGGCACAAGCGTAATTAATGATTGCGATAAATATGTGGGGCTCACTAACCGCATTGCGGGTTGTATTCGTGAATCGCTCGGTAAAGCCACGCAGGCGTATTTTGATCCGAAGACCGGCTTCTATTCAACGGTTGCACGGGCTATTACGGCACTCATTACCATTGCGGTTGCCATTTATGGGGTGATGCTGGCCATGGGCATGATTGAAAATGTGGGCCGCGATACCATTATGCTGATTCTGAAGATTGCGATTGTAGGGTACTTTAGTACCCACGCTGATTTAATGTATAAAACCGTGGTCGATGCGATGGATTATACGGCAGCGGAGGTGGTGAAATTCACGCCCGCGAGTGGATCGGCGACGGGACAAAGCAATGGTGGCAATCCGTCGGATACGAATTTTTCGCAAATCACCTGCATTCAAAACATGAAAGAAGCGCAGGCCGAAGCCAACACGAATAGCGGCGCCAATAAGGCAGTGGTGGGGCCATGGATGGGCATGGATTGTATCCTCGATACGGTGATTGGCATTAAAGACGCATCGACGGGTGGTCCAAAAGCCACCAACGCTTCGAAATGGATTAATGATAGTTTGGATCCGAACAAAAAAGGTCTAACCCGCGGCATGCTGATGGTATTTTTCAGCGGCATTAACACCTCGGTGGTGGGTATTATTCTGGGGATTGTTGGCTTCGTGTTTATTTGGGGGCTGGTACAGCTTATTTTGAAGGCGTTATTCGTTTACATTGCTGGATATCTGGGTATTGCCCTGCTGATGTTGCTGGCACCGCTGTTTATTCCGCTGGCGCTTTTTCAGGTGACAAAATCCTATTTCGA
>CANEUT010000149.1 GCA_947441895.1 Rickettsiales bacterium
TCTTCCGGCCGGCATTCCCCTCATCGTCGACCCTGTGATGGTGGCCAAAGGCGGCGCGCCGCTGCTGGCGGCAGAAGCGCTGAGTGCGCTTAAAACCCTGCTCATTCCCCGCGCTGCCATCATCACCCCCAATTTGCCCGAGGCCGAACTGCTGCTGGGTTACCCAATAGCGGCGGATGGCATGGAAGCGGCGGCGCAGGAACTGTTGCAACTGGGCGCACCAGCCGTGCTGCTGAAGGGCGGTCATGGCGAGGGGACAATTCTCACCGATATTTTGGCCATTTCGGGCCAAAAACCGCTTGTTTTCAGCACCAAACGCGTTGAAACCCGCCACACCCATGGCACAGGCTGCAGCTTTGCCTCGGCCATCGCCACCGGTTTGGCGCAAAAACAACCACTTGCTGATGCTGTGGCCCGCGCCCATGAATATGTGCAGGGCGCCATTGCCCGTGCGCCTGGCCTGGGGCAGGGCCATGGGCCGTTAGGACACTAAGAATTCGCTTGCCAATCCTTTGGCAAGCCGCTAACTAGCCACCCCTAATTATGAACAGCCTACGGCACAATCCGTCGGCGCAATGGAGACGATCATGGCTAAAGCAGGCATTCACCCCGACTATCACACCATCACCGTGGTGATGACCGATGGCACCCGTTTTGAAACCCGTTCAACCATGGGTAAAGAAGGTGACACCATGACCCTCGACGTGGATCCAAAAACCCACCCAGCTTGGGTAGGCGGCGTTCACATGCGCAAAACCGGTCGTTTGGAAAGCTTCAATAACCGCTTTGGTGGCATTGCCTCCATCAACAAAAACCCCGATGGCACCGCTGGTGCAACGAAGGAAGACAAGAAAGAAGCCTAGTCGCTTTTTTCCTTGTAGCCGTTCGTTGAATTAAGTGCGTAGCGCCCATGTCGCGAAGGCGACAAAATAAAAACTTGGCGCGAGCCGCGATAGCGCGGGGGTAAGCGTAGCATAGGGGGCTGAGGCCTCCTTCAATAATCATTTAAACAGCGCTTCTGCCTTGGCCTTCACGCCGCCGCGTTTTTCAATCTCGGCCTTAATTTTGGCAATTTCTTCCTCAAGCTCCGCCATATATTCGCGCATATGCTCGACCGCCATGCCATCCAGCTTACGCGGGAAGGGTTGGGGTTGTTTGTGTTTGGGTAAATCATCATCGATGAACATCATAATCTCCGTCATTGCGAGCGACCATCGAGAGCGCAGTGCTCTAACGATGTCATCCTGAGTGAAACGAAGGATCTCGTGCCGCATGTTCTAGATTCTTCGCTTTGCTCAGAATGACAAGTCTGGATTGGCTCAAAATATTGTTTTTTGCAATCATGATTTGCCTCTCTCGCTTTGCTCGGGTGCCACGTCGCTTCGCTCCTCGCAATGACGAAAATGGCAGATGGCGGCTTGCCCTCTCCCGTTGGGAGAGGGTTATTGGCGCGAGCCGCGACCCAGAGCGAAGCGGAGAGAGACGAGCTTGCGAGTCAACCGAGAAAACCACGCCGCGAAGGCGGCAAAACAAGAACCAGTGGCGATTGAACGCCAATCAATCATCCAAAGATTCCCGCTTTCGCAGGAATGACGAGAGTGGTAGGGATAACGCATGAACCTACCAACCCATATGCGCGCCATGACGATTGAGCATGCGGCCCTTCAGCTGGCCACCTTGCCGCTGCCCGCCGTGGCCGATGATGAAGTGCTGCTGCGCGTGGCGTATGCAGGCATTAACCGAGCTGATTTATTGCAGGTGGAAGGCAGTTATGCCCCGCCCACTGGCGCTTCACCACTACCAGGGCTCGAGGTTTCAGGTACCGTGGCCGCACTGGGCAAAAACGTGAGCGGCTGGGCCATTGGTCAAAAAACATGTGCACTGCTCAGCGGCGGTGGCTACGCCGAATATGTTGCGGTGCCTGCCACGCAACTGCTGCCCATTCCTGATAATATCAGCCTGCAAGACGCGGCAAGTTTGCCGGAATCACTGGCCACATCCGTTATGGCGCTGGTGCAGGTGGCGCATCTGCAGCCAGGTGAGCGCGTGCTGGTGCATGGCGGCACATCGGGCCTTGGCATTTATATGGTGCAAGTAGCCAAAGCGCTGGGTGCTGAAGTTTTTGCCACCGTCGGCAGCGATGAAAAACTGGCGTTCCTGAAAAATTTTGGCGTGCAGGGCATCAACCACCGAGCATCGCCGTTTGCCGATCAGATCATGCAGGCCACAAACGGCGAGGGGGTCGATATGATTATCGACACGCTGGGCGCACCGCAACTTGCCACCCATCTGAAGCTATTACGCAAAGGCGGCCGCATGGTAACGCTGGCCATGCTGGAAGGCAATGTGGTGGAATCGGTCAAGATCGCGGGTTTTTTCCTGAAACAGCTTAGCTGGTCGGGCGCCACGCTGCGTGGGCGCACCCTCTCGCAAAAGGCCGAGATTATCACCACCATTCGCCAGCAGCTCTGGCCGCATCTGCTTTCAGGGCGAATCAAACCGGTGGTGGATAGCGTTTTTCCGCTAAAAGATGCCGAAAATGCCCTAAAAAAGATGCAAGAACGCTTGCATATGGGCAAGATTCTACTAGAAGCTAGGGCTAGCAGCTAGGCACTGGGCGCTAGGAATAACCTAGTTCCTAGCATCTAGCCCCTAGTCCCTATTTACGGAGTAAACCATGCCTACCCCATTGATGCCTAAAGCAACCGCCGTTTGGCTGGTTGAAAACACCACACTCACCTTCGAACAGATTGGTGATTTCTGTGGCATGCACCCGCTGGAAATTCAAGGCATTGCCGATGGCGAAGTGGCTACCGGCATTATGGGCCAGAACCCGATTGAGGGCGGCGAGCTGTCGAGCGAAGAAATCAGCAAAGGCGAGAAGGACGAAAACTACCGCATGGTGATGTCGGCCCACGCGCTGCATCACATGAAGCTCGATAAGGCGAAGAAAAAAGTAGCGCGCTACACCCCCGTTGCCCGCCGTCAAGATAAGCCCGAGGCCATCGCCTACATTGTGAAGAACTATCCCTATATTCCTGATTCACAAATCATTAAGCTGATTGGTACCACCAAGAAAACGATTGATTCGATTAAAGAACGGACGCACTGGAACATTGCCAACATCAAGCCAAAAGACCCTGTGCTGCTTGGGCTTTGCATGCAAACCCACCTCGATGCCATGGCGAATAAATTCCGCCCCGCCGGCGCGCCCGTTAAGCCGGCAAGCAGCGACGATAGCTCGGCTGCCTAGTCTGCACTCACCACGCCCACTTCACTAGGGAGCATGATGTGACCACCAGCCCGCAAGAAGTGAACCGTATTCTGGAACGTATTGGCGACGCCAACTTACTTTGCGTTGGTGATATTATGCTCGACCGTTTTATGTATGGCACGGTCGATCGTATTTCGCCGGAAGCACCCATTCCCGTATTCACCCAGCAGCGCGAAGAGCGCATGCTCGGCGGCGCTGGCAACGTGGTGCGCAACATTCTATCGCTGGGTGCAAAAGCATCGTTGGCCGCCGTGATTGGTGATGATTCCGTGGGCAATCAGCTGACCGGTTTGGTGGGTGTTGAAAAACGTCTGATGCCATCGCTGGTTACCGAGCGCGGTCGCCTCAGCACCAAAAAAACGCGATTTGTGGCGGCCAGTCAGCAATTGCTGCGATCAGATAGTGAAACCCGCGCCCCGCTGCGCGACGAATCCGCCGCTAAAATTCTGGAAATGATGCTGCCCGAACTGACGGAGCATGATGCGGTGATTTTATCAGACTATGGCAAGGGCATGCTGACCCCCGCCATTTGCCGCGCGGTGATTGATGGGGCGCGTGCCGCTGGTGTACCCGTGTTTGTTGACCCCAAACAGCGCGATGTATCGGTCTATGCCGGTGCCACCGTGCTGAGCCCCAACCTGAAAGAACTGGCGCTTGCCGCCGGTGTTGATGGGTTTGCCGATGACGCCACCATTATTGCCGCTGCGCAGGCCCTCATCAAAGCGCATCAATTCCAATATGTGCTGGTCACCCGTGGCGAACACGGCATGACGCTGGTCGATGCCGAGGGGCTGATTGCCCATTTGCCCGCTGTGGCGCAACAAGTGTTCGATGTTTCAGGTGCCGGTGATACGGTGATTGCAACCTTGGCTGCCACCTATGCTGCCGGTGCGCCCATGGCGCTGGCGGCGGAACTGGCGAATCTTGCGGGCGGCATTGTGGTCGGGCGTTTGGGCACCGCCGTGGTGCACCGTACCGACCTTACCGCTGCGCTTTACACCCACCGCGCCGTGGCGCTTCAGCAGAAAATCCTTCCGGCCGACACCGCGCACGACATGTGCGAGAACTGGCGCCGCGAGGGAATGGTCATCGGCTTCACCAA
>CANEUT010000150.1 GCA_947441895.1 Rickettsiales bacterium
AGAAGCCCTCGCAGCTGACCTAGGTAAAGATTTAGACCACGTGGAGGATGTATCTTTACCTCTGCACCATGAGATACCTGCAGTGACAATTATTGAGCATGGCAATGAGGCGTTAGAAACAATCCAAGACGAATTGCAAAGGCGAAAACAAGCATCAGGAAAAGGTAATGGCCTATAAAAATATTGGCTCGCTCCTAACCTAACGAAAAAACAAAAGCAGTTGGCAAACCACGTTTAAAAAAAGGCCCATATCATGGTCGAACTCACCGCAGGACTCACCGTTTTCTGGCTGGCCGCCTTAGCCCATAAGCTAAAGCCAGCCTTCCGCGCCATCCGCGCCCGCAAGGGGAAGTAGTCTTTGTTTGTTTCAGTTGATTTCCTAATCAACTGAAACGTAGATCAGAAATATTATTCTCCTTTGCTTGAAGACGCTTCGCAGGATGTAAATTTAACCTTGGGCATGGGATTCACACTGATGCTCTCGATGAAATGCTCCATACCTTTCAGCATTTCACCAATTTTCGTAACCGGCGTGTTAAGCAGGCTAAACCGAATGTGAATACTGGTTGAATCGCTCACAAGCCAGACATGACCACAGTCTGGGGAAGCAATGGTGGACTTTTCCGGGTCTAGGTTGTAGCATCTTAATAACGCCGGAAGCCCCCAAAAACGGTACTTCTCAGAATATAAATAATGAACATCTACTGGCGGGCGATTTGGAGCCTGGACTGTCTCTGTGACCAGCATAAAATTGGGGTCTTCTTTATAAACTTCCCAACGAGAATTGCTGCCCTGTAATTTCTTCTTTTCTTTGCAAAAATCAGCAACAGGATTATAAGATGCTTTATCGTGAGCATCCATCATAAGTTGTGCGGGCCACGGAACATATTTGTCACCGTAATCCTTCCAAATGAGCTGCTGAATGGTCAAATAAATTATTCTATAAGGCTCGACATCAATGATGTCTGGCGCATCTTTGCGAACGCAATATCGGCCCTTCGGCAACAAAACTCCCTTTGCGTCATCACCCACTGAAACTGCTGCTGCAGGGTCTAGCTCACTCGGCACATTGTAGCGAACACCGCCTAAAATAAATGGTATTTGCGCAAGCTTTTTACCTTGCTCGCACGTTGGCTTACCGAATGTTATCGCGTAGGCAGCATGTGTCGTGCCCAATGAAACGATAATAAAAATGGTCGTAAGAAGAATCTTTTTCATACCAACTCCACCATCACGGGTACATGGTCCGACGGGCTTTCAAAGCCCCGCGCTTCACGCATGATTAGCCCTTTTCTCAGCTGCGGCTTCAGCGCCTGCGTCAGCCAAATATGGTCTAGCCTGCGCCCACGGTCACTGGCGGCCCAGTCACGGTTGCGGTAACTCCACCAACTGTAAAGTTTCTTCTCGGCCGGCACCAGTGCGCGCATGGCGTCTACCCAGCCACCGCTTTGGGCCAGCAGCTCATTCAGCCCATCCACCTCCACCGGCGTATGGCTCACAATTTTCAGCAGCTGCTTGTGCGACCACACATCATGCACCTGCGGGGCGATGTTAAAATCACCCACAATCACCACTTTGTTTTTCGGCTTCACTTCCTGCGCTGACCAATCACGCATGGCGGAAACGAAGCGCAGCTTCTCATCAAACTTGGGGTTCTCGTGTGGGTCGGGAATATCACCACCCGCAGGCACATAAAAATTATGGATGATGGTGCCATCCGGCAATTCAGCGGCGATGTGACGCTTGTGGCCGTTGCTAATCATATCAAACGTGGCGTGCAGTTTCAGCGGCAGTTTTGAAAGAATCGCCACGCCGTTATAGCTTTTCTCACCCGTCAGCACCACGTGCTTGAAGCCCAAGCGCTGAACCAACTCATGCGGGAAATGCTGGTCCTCGCATTTGGTTTCCTGCAGGCACAGCACATCAGGCGCGTGAACCCGCACAAATTCCGCAAGCGCTTTTTCACGAATGCGGATTGAATTAATGTTCCACGTAGCGATTTTCATAAAATCTCATTTTGTTCTGATGGGGGTATCACCCCCAAACCCCCTCCGCAAGCGGCTCGCGCCATAAAGCGCTACGCACCGACTCTTCTGCTTATAAAAAGGCCAGTGCGCGCTGGGCGGGCTTTGCCCGTTTTAGCGCACGCAACGAAATCAAAACAAAGTACACTGAGCGTTAGCGAAGGACTTTGTTTTGCGAATAAAAATCGGGGGAGGCTCTTGTCAAACCTCCCCCACAACTGCAGGAACAATAATGTGTTTAGTAGTTCACGAAACGTGCCAGATCGCTGGCGATGATTTTTCAATCGCTTAGCAAAATTGTGCTGCTTTTATCGCATGCGCGATGAATGATTCATCGGCACGCTGCCTAAAAATGTGGCAGGTTGGCATTCTTCGATTGGCGTGCTAGGCTTTGCGTCATGGATACAGAAATTATCATCGCTGGTGGGGGCTTGGTTGGCAATGCGCTGGCCATTGCGCTGGCCCAAGGCGGCATCGCCGTGTCGGTCATCGATCCGCTGCCGCGCGAGGCGCAGCTCGATGCCGGGTTTGATGGTCGCACGTCCGCCATTTCCGCTGCATCGGTGCGCATACTGGGTCATCTGGGCGCATGGCAGCACATGCTGCCGCACGCGCAACCCATTCATGATATTCGCGTCTGCGACCAAGATAAACCCGGCTTCGTGCATTATTCCGACAAAGATGTGGGCGAGCCATTTGGCTATATCGTCGAAAATCACATCATTCGTCGCGGGCTTTATTTAGCGCTCGAGGCCACAAAAGGCATCGATGTGCGCAGTGGCAAAGTGGTGGGCTTCACGCGTGATGCGCAAAGCGCCACCGCTGAGTTGGAAGATGGTGCATCCATCACCGGCGCATTGCTGATTGCGGCGGATGGTCGCTTTTCAAAACTGCGCGAACAGGCAGGCATCAAGCAGCGCATTATTTCCTATCAACAAGTGGCCATCGTCTGCGTCATCGAACATACGCAGCCGCATGATGGTTTGGCGCTTGAGAAATTTTACCCCGCCGGACCCTTCGCCGCCTTGCCACTGGTTGATGGTGCAAATGGCGCTCACCGCAGCGGCATGGTGTGGACCGAACATGAAAGCGACGCGCCGAATTACGTGGCGCTGAGTGATGATGATTTTAACGCCGAATTGCAGCGCCGCCTGGGTGATGCGAGCCATGGGTATTGGGGCAAAGCGAAAGCCGTGGGCAAACGTTTTTCCTATCCGCTGAAACTCATGCATGCCGACCAATTCACGGCACCTCGTTTTGTGTTGGTGGGTGATGCTGCGCACGGCATTCACCCCATTGCCGGGCAGGGGGTGAATCTGGGCTACCGCGATGTGGCGGTGCTTGCGGAACTGCTTGTTGAACAGCGCAAACTGGGGTTGGATTTGGGAGCTGAATCAGTGCTCGCCCATTACCAGCGCTGGCGCCGGTTCGATTCGTTCAGCATGACAGCCAGCACCGATATTTTGAACCGCCTTTTCAGCAATAATATTCCGGGCCTGTCGTTGCTGCGTCGTGCCGGCATGGTGGCGGTTGATCATATTCCGCCACTGAAAAATTATTTTATGAAGCACGCCATGGGTCTGCTGGGCGATTTGCCAAAAATGATGAAGGAAGATAAAGCCGCATGACCGTTGATACCACCCTTTATCTGCTGCGGGCGTTGGTAGGTTTTCCAACGGTGAGTTCGGACTCGAACCTGCCGCTGATTGAGTGGGTGGAAAAATACCTCGATGCGCAAAATGTGGTTCACTGGCGCGTGAATGAAAGCCCCACCAAATCATCCATCCTCGCCCGCATTGGGCCCGATGCGCCGGGCGGCGTGGTGCTCAGCGGCCATACCGATGTGGTGCCGGTGAAAGACCAACCGTGGGAGACCGATCCCTTCATCCTCACCGAACGTGATGGGAAGTATTTCGGCCGCGGCACGTGCGACATGAAATCATTCCTTGCCCTTGCGCTTGCGCATGTTCCCCAGTTTAAAAACGCCGCCAAAACCAAACCAGTGTGGCTGGCGTTTTCGCATGATGAAGAGGTGGGGTGCTTGGGTGCAGACCCAATGGCAAATGCCTTAATCATGCATCAGGCGCAGCCTGCGCTGGTGGTGATTGGTGAGCCCACCAACATGCAGCTGATTGGCGCGCATAAGGGCATTCTGTCGTTCGAGACCATTATCACTGGCCGTGAATCGCATTCCAGCATGCCCGAACAAGGGGTGAACGCCGTTATGCTGATGGGCGAAGTGATTGCCGAGTTAAACCGTATCGCTGCCACCGCCCTCGAAACCAAAGATCATGAGTTTGCTGCCGTCACCCCCTATGCCAGCGTGCATGTGGGCGTGGTGGAGGGTGG
>CANEUT010000151.1 GCA_947441895.1 Rickettsiales bacterium
CATCAGCAGCTGGGATGTGATTCGCCGCATGGTGGCGCGCGGCGATATTGCCATGGGCGAAGATTATATTGAAGGCCTGTGGACCACACCCGCCATTGAGCCACTCTTCTCGTTGTTCTTGCTCAACCTCGATGCGCTCGATGGTTTTGCCAACGGCAACATTATCCACAAATCGCTGCTCGCCATGCATAACCAGCTGGTACGCCGCAACAGCAAGCGCGGCAGCAGCCGCAACATCCGCGCCCACTACGATGTGGGCAACGCGTTTTATTCCCTCTGGCTCGATAAAACCATGACCTATTCCTCGGCGCTTGATACCAGCGCCACCACCCCGCTGGAACAAGCACAAACCAATAAATACCAACGTATTTTAGGCCGCATTGAGCAACAAAATGCATCCGTGCTTGAAATTGGCAGCGGCTGGGGCGGGTTTGCCGAACAAGCAGCGGGCAGCAACCACCAAATCACCGGCCTCACCGTTTCGCCTGCCCAGCATGAATTCAGCCGCAAACGCCTTGGCAGTACCGCCGATATTCGCCTGCAAGATTACCGTGATGTGCGCGGCACCTACGACACGATTGTTTCCATCGAAATGTTCGAAGCGGTGGGCGAGCGTTACTGGCCGGTCTATTTTAACCAGCTGCGCGAACGCATGAACCGTGGCGGTAAAGCCATTATTCAAACCATCACTATCCGGGATGACCTTTTCAATGCCTACCGCACCCGCAGCGATTTTGTACGCCATTATGTCTTCCCAGGCGGCATGCTGCCCTCGTTCAAACGCTTTCGGGAAGAGGCAGAAAAAGCTGGCCTAAAAGTCACCGACAGCCACTTTTTCGGCCATGATTATGCCCACACGCTGCAAGTATGGGGCGAACGGTTAATCGCCAAACGCTCAGAAATTCTGGCCTTGGGCTATGATGAAAAATTCATTCGCAACTGGGAATATTATTTAGGCATGTGCGCCGCCGCCTTCAGCATTGGCCGCACCGACGTAGCACAGGTGGAGTTAAAACATGCGTAAGTTTTTTTATATTGCAGCTCTTATGCTGAGCAAGGCACTGCCACTAGTGGCCCATGCAGCCGCCAAACCACCCGAGCTGAATGCCACCATTCGTGCAACAAACCCGGTGGGTAGCGGTACGCTGAAAAAGCTTTTCATGTCGGTCTATGAAGCCAGCTTCTGGAGCGATGCAGGCAATTTTGAAAAACCGCCCTACGCACTGACCATTACCTATGCCATGAGCTTTACCGCGCAAGATCTGGCCGATCGCACCCTCAGCGAAATGCAAACTATTTCCGATGCGCCGGAAGCGACGCTTAAATCCTACACCGACCAATTGGCTAAATTATGGCCCAACGTTACTGCGGGTGATCGCATTACCGCCATTGCCCTGCCAACGGGCCGCACCGCTTTTTACCATAATGGACGCTCGCTCGGCACCATCAACGATGCAGCATTTACACCCATTTTCTTTGGTGTCTGGCTTTCGCCCAAAACATCGGAGCCTGAATTGCGCCAAAAGCTGCTTCACCAATAAGGTGAGAGAATATCCTTATCGTCTATCCAGTTATTCAGATAAATTTTCCTGCGTCACACAGTTGCGGCCCGATTTTTTTGAGCGATACATGGCCTCATCGGCGCGCGTAACGAATGTATCGGCTGTATCTTTGGCGCGCAAACACGCCACCCCAACCGAAACCGTAATGGCACCCAAGCTTTCCCCCGTCGCTTTGCGCCGCAACTCACGCACGGCAACCGCTTTACGAATGGTGTTCGCTACAATCATGCCGCCACCCACGGGCGTTGATGGCAAAATAACAGCGAATTCTTCGCCGCCAAACCGCGCAACAAAATCCTGCCCTTTCACCTGGTCGGTAAGGGTTTTAGCCACAATTTTTAGCACTTCATCACCCACCAGATGCCCGTGTTTATCGTTAAAAATTTTGAAGTGGTCAATATCGAGCATCAACATAGTCAGCTCGCCTTCGCCCGCGCGGGCAACTTCCATGGCTTCTGCCAGCCGCTTATCAAACGCCTTGCGATTAAAACAGCCGGTAAGAAAATCACGGTCAGCCTCGGTCATCACCCGCGCTAAATTCTCACGCAAATTAGCAATTTCTTTTTGTGCATCGGCCAATTGCGCATTCACATGATCGCCCGATTTTTTAATGCTCTGCGCACTGACCACCAACGAATTTGCCAGCAGCCGCACATCGGCCTCGCTTGCTCCTTCATCCAAATTCTTTAGCTTACTTGTTACATCGTGCGTCACCGCCTGAGTGGCACCGGTGAAATGGTTCACATTCTGGCTTACATCATGCAGAATTTTTTTGGCGTTGGCGACCGTGTCTTGCACATGGCGGGCTTGCTCCTGCGCAATATAGACATTGTAAAGCCGGTCGATAAAATCATCGCTGAATGTGTCGTGTTGGCTCACAGCCATTTCCACTTCACACACCAGCTCGGTGGGTTGACCAGCGGCACAGGCAAAAAACACCGCATAATGTTTTGGCGTGGGCCCAACACCCAGCGAGCGCATCATGGCCAACGCACGATCAGCATAGACCGCCGCCTGATCATACGAGGGTTCAAGCGCCGAACGCGCGGCCGATGCAACAGATAAAACCATACAAGAAATACTAGGTTTTATGGCACCAAACGTCAAGCTGCTTAGCGGTTCAAATCGGCAATTCTGCTTGCAATTCACGTGTAAAATGGCACAATAATGCCATTCCAGAACAGGTTAATTTCATGCACGAGCCCGCCGGCCCATCCACCCTCCCGCTTGCCGAAAGTGTGAACCCGTCGGTAACGCCCTCAACCACTGCTGACATTATCAGCCGCCCAAAAATCATGCGGCGACCTGCTACATTTTCAGCCACCGCCCATAGCAATCCGCTACCATTCGAACTGCTAAAAATTTCACCGATAGTAGAACATGTGGCCAGCTCTCACTTGCGGCCATGGCAGGACGATGGGCGCTTTGGCATGACCCTACTCGTTATTGTCGTAGTTATTAATCTGGTGCTGGCATTGGCAATTCCCACACCACAGCGCATCAACGCCGCGTTCGAAGAGAAAGTAACCGTGTTCACAGAAAGTGGTAATTTCATGCCAGCGGCCAACACAGAAGGACACGCATCCGTCACCACTTATGCCCAACCGGAAGATAGTCAACGCAGCGGACCGTTCTTCGATTTGCGGCAAATGCCGACCACCCAAAATACGTTCGAGATTTCACCGAATGATATTCCAGCACCTAATGCGCAAGCACTCGATCAACCATCACCGAGCGAGCAATAATGAATATTGCCATTCGCAGCAGCTCGGCAGCCGTTACCCGCGCTCTCGAGGCAATTATCACCGCCACTGGCCATGCCGTAACCGCGCCTGAAACCGCAACGCTGGTGATTGAAGATGCCAAGCACCCGCTCGCTTCCATACCCACCCCTGCCGACCGCATGGTGCTTGGCGGCAGCGGCAGCGATGCCACCGCCTGCCCCATTCATCCGTCGGCTTTTGCGCGGCTTTTCACGGGGCGTGATTTGCGCAATCCCGCACGGCTTGCTATTGGCACCTGGGAATTGAACACAGCCACGCGCACACTGGTGGCCGCCAACGAATATGCTGTTGATCTCACTGAAAAAGAAACATTGCTGCTGGGAGCACTGGCACGGCATTTTCCGCAACCCGCAACCCGCGAAACCTTGCTGCAGGAAGTGTGGGGCATCACTACCGATATTGACACCCACACGCTGGAAACGCATATTTATCGCCTGCGCACAAAAATTGCGGGGCTTGGGCAACCTTTCCCAGATATTATCACGGTCGATAGCGCGTATCGACTGGCCTATCATACGGTAACGCCATGAGCAGCACACAAACCATCATGAAAACGGCACTGACCGCTGATGATAGCGCTGAAAAAATGGCGGCTAAAATCAGCCTGGTGGGGCTGACACGCGAACAACTGACGGAAGCGCTGAAGCCACTGGGCATCGAACCGTTCCGTACCAAACAAATATGGCAATGGATCTATGCGAAGGGAGCCACTGAATTCTCAGCCATGAGCAATATTGCCAAGCCAACACAGGAAAAACTGGCGCAGCATTTTTCGCTCGCCCGTGCGGGCATTTCGCGTAATGCGGTTTCATTCGATAGCACACAAAAATGGCTACTGAAATTTGCCGATAAGAATGAAGTAGAAACCGTGTTCATCCCCGATCCACCGCGCGGAACACTGTGTGTCTCTTCACAAGTGGGATGTACGTTAAGCTGCACATTCTGCCACACCGGAACGCAGCGTTTGGTGCGCAATTTAACCGCCGGCGAAATCATCACCCAG
>CANEUT010000152.1 GCA_947441895.1 Rickettsiales bacterium
CGCGAAGCGGGTGTGGCCATTATGGATGAGCTTTCCAACCCGAATCATTTGAAGGTTGATTCGAAGGACGATGATTCCCCCGTAACAAGTGCAGATAAGCGCGCGAATGATATTATTTTGAGTAAGCTTGGCGAGGGTGATTTGAATGTGCAATCGCCGCGTGGCACCAAGCTAACCTATTACCCGATTCTTTCCGAAGAAATGACGTTAGAGCAGCAGCAAGCGATTATGAAAAAGGGCACTTATTGGTGTGTGGACCCGCTGGATGGCACCAAAACAGCCATTAAATATGCTGGTGGAGAAAAGAACCAGACACAGTTTGGCGTGCTTATTTCGCTAGTTAAAAATGGCGTGCCGGTGTTTGGTGTGGCGCATTATCCTGCAGAGGGAAAAGCGGATGCAAATGGCAAACCTGTGGGTGTTACCTATTTTACCAGCGCCAATGGCAAAACCGCCTATCGGCAAGAAGGCGATGAACCTCGCCAGCGCATCAGAGCCAACAAAATAACCGAAGGGCCGATGACGATGGCGGCGGGTTATCGTGGGGCATCGCCCGCCCATATTGCCGGGCGCGCGGTGCATAATCAACCCAGTGTAGGTGGCAGCCGCATTCTTCGCGCGGCGGAAGGAAAAGTTCACGTGGGATATATGGGTAATGACGGTCCCATTTCATTTGGCTATTGGGATTTGGCAGCACCGCAGGCGATTTTAAAAGCAGCTGGGGGTGAACTGGTGACCATGCTCGGTGGTTTTGCCGAACACCAGGTTGATGGTGCGCTTAAAGAAAGCAAACCCATCCGTTATGATGGAAGCAGTTTTATTCCCGGTATGGAAGGGCAGCCATATTTGCCAGCCTGCTTGGCCGCCCACAAGGATACGCTGAGGGCCTTAGGAATGCAGGCTATTTCACGACAAGTTGGTGAGTGACAAGTGCGAGTTAACCATGCTAACTGCAACGTATGGAAGTATATGCAAATATCGTCGGCATCGTGGGCGTGGCCATTGTGCTGGTGTCCTATGGGTTGCTGACCACGGGCAGGCTTACCGATCGTGATGCGCGTTATTATTGGCTGAATATTGTGGGCACGGCGGGTATTGCCGTATCGCTTGTAACGCAGTGGAATCTGCCGTCCATGGTAGCACAAATTTTGTGGATTCTGGTGAGTTTCGTGGCCCTGATTCGCCTGCGGCGGCGCGCATGAATATCACCCTTTATGACGTGGTTGGCCTAAGCGGCCCGGCCATGTTTCTTTATGCCTACCTCATGGTGTGCATTGGCCGCTGGAGAAGCACCGTGATGAAGTTTCACCTGCTGAATTTGCTGGGTGCGTTTGCCATTCTTTTCTCGCTCAGCCACGATTTTAACCTGCCCGTATTCGTGCTGGAAATCTGCTGGGGCGCTATCAGCATTTATGGCATTATTAAGGCGCGGCGTCTTTCTGAGTAAAATGCACGCGCAGCGATCGCCAGTAGGCGATCTCGCGGAGCAACTAAAGCCCCCTAAATCGCGCCGTGGCAGTGTTTGAATTTTTTACCGGAACCACAGGGGCATGGCTCGTTGCGGGCCACACGGCCCCAGGTGGCTGAGTTGCCAGGGTCGCGCGGTGGGCGCATGGCCAGCACGTTGGCCCCAGCAAGCGCTGGGTCGGTGCGGCTTTCCTGCATTTTGCGTTGGGGCTTCAGCGTGCGCATTACCTCATCGGTCAGCTCTACACGAATTTGCAGACGGGCAAGGCGCGACACCACCACTTCACGCAGGTGGTTCAGCATATATTCAAACAGGCCAAAGGCTTCTTGCTTATATTCGTTCAGCGGATCGCGCTGGGCATAGGCGCGCAGGTTGATGCCCTGACGCAGATGATCGAGGCTGAGCAGATGGTCTTTCCAAAGCTGATCGAGCGTTTCGAGCAGCACCCGCTTTTCACCAATCGCATAGATATCCGGTGGAAAGCTGGCTGCTTTTTTGGCGAATAATTCATCCGTGGCGGCGGTAATGCGGGTGAGAATTTCACTATCGGCGATCCCTTCTTCGGCGGCCCAGTCTTTCGCTGGCAGGTTGAGGCCATAAATGCGCAATAGTTCTTGCTGCAAGGCTGCGGCATCCCAGGCTTCCGCATAAGACTGCGGCGGAATATAGGTTTTTACCAGATGCTGGTTCACATCTTCGCGCATGAAGGTGATGGTTTCGCTCACGTTGGTCGCTTCCATCAGCTCGATGCGCTGTTCGTAAATCACTTTGCGCTGATCGTTCATTACATCATCGAATTTCAGCAGCGTTTTGCGAATCTCGTAATTGCGTTGTTCCACCTTGGTTTGGGCGCGCTCGATGGCTTTGTTCATCCAGCTGTGGATGATGGCTTCGCCCTCTTTCAGGCCCAGTTTCACCAGCACCGAATCAATCCGTTCGGAACCAAAAATGCGCATTAAATCATCTTGCAGCGACAGGAAGAATTTCGACGCGCCCGGGTCACCCTGACGGCCCGAACGGCCACGCAATTGATTATCAATCCGGCGCGATTCATGGCGCTCGGTGCCGATGACATACAGCCCGCCTGCAGCAATGACGATTTCTTTATTGGCAGCCACTTCGGCGCGGATGCGCGTTTCAATTTCAGCTTTTTTTGCCTCATCGGTGATGTTCGCCGTTTCAGCCTTCACCAGCATGTCGGGGTTGCCGCCCAGCATAATATCGGTGCCGCGCCCTGCCATGTTGGTGGCGATGGTGACGGCACCCGGCCTGCCGGCCTGCGAAATAATGGTGGCTTCCTGCTCGTGGTAGCGGGCGTTTAACACCTGATGCGGAATTTTTTCTTTCTTCAAACGCGCGGCAAACGCTTCCGATTTTTCGATGCTGACGGTGCCAATGAGAGTGGGCTGTTGGCGGGCATAGGCCTCTTTAATGAGGGCCACGACAGCGGTATCGCGCTCGTCGCTGGTGCGGTAAATTTCGTCGTGCTCGTCTTTGCGGGCGACGGCCACGTGGGTTGGAATTTCTACCACCTCCAGTTTGTAAATATCGCTGAATTCGCCAGCTTCGGTCATGGCGGTGCCGGTCATGCCGGAAAGTTTAGGAAACAGGCGGAAGTAATTTTGAAAAGTGATGGAGGCGAGTGTTTGGTTCTCGTTTTGAATGTCGGCCTTCTCTTTGGCTTCCAGCGCCTGATGCAGCCCTTCGGAATAACGGCGGCCTTCCATCATACGGCCGGTGAATTCGTCGATGATGACGACTTTTTTATCTTTCACAATGTAATCGGCATCGCGCTTGAACAGCTTGTGGGCCTTCAGCGCCTGCGTCACATGGTGGACGATGGACACGTTCTCGATGTCGTAAAGTCCGCTACCCGCTTCCAGCAAACCGGCGGCAGTCAGCATTTCTTCCACGTGGCGAATGCCGGCATCGTTCAGCGAAACATTGCGGGTTTTTTCGTCGAGGTCGTACTCGTCTTTCGTCAATTTCGGAATGAGCTTATCGGCCTTCAGGTAAAGTTCGGAATTATCTTCCGTTGGGCCCGAAATAATAAGCGGGGTGCGGGCTTCGTCGATCAGAATCGAATCTACCTCATCGACAATGGCGTAATTGAAGGGGCGCTGCACCATGTCGTCGCGGCTGTATTTCATGTTGTCGCGCAGATAGTCGAAACCATATTCGTTGTTGGTACCATAAGTGATGTCGCAGGCGTAGGCGGCGCGGCGCTCGTCATCCTCTAAATCATGCACAATGACGCCGACGGTGAGGCCAAGGAAAGTATGAATTTTTCCCATCCATTCCGAGTCACGTTTGGCGAGGTAGTCGTTCACCGTTACCACATGCACGCCTTTGCCTGAAAGCGCGTTGAGGTAAGACGCCAAGGTGGCGACCAGCGTTTTACCTTCACCGGTACGCATTTCGGCAATCATGCCTTTGTTTAGCACCATGCCGCCAATCAGCTGCACGTCAAAATGGCGCAGGCCAAGCGTGCGCTTGGCCGCTTCGCGCACCACAGCGAAGGCGGGCACCAGCAAACTATCGATCTTGGCACCAGCGATCAGTTGGGCGCGGAACTCATCGGTTTTGGCGCGTAGTTGAGCATCGCTTAGGGCCATCATTTCTGGCTCAAGCGCGTTGATAGCCGCCACTTCGCGCTGGAAGGTGGCGACTAGCCGATCATTGGCGCTGCCGAAAAGTTTTTTGGCGAGGGAGCTAAGCATGGAATTCCGTTCTTTCGTCAACCACGAATCAAAGTAAATTAGGCCGCGGATAGATAGGGCTTGCGGGGGGTGGTGTCAATATTTGCGCTAAAAATATGCATAACTTACATGGCTTGCGCTGGGGGGTAATTTGTGGCAAACCGCTGACA
>CANEUT010000153.1 GCA_947441895.1 Rickettsiales bacterium
CCGCCTGAAGGCCAAAGGCATGAGCGTGCTGCGCAGCAATGTGAAGGGCGATATGTATATCGAAGTGGCGGTGGAAACCCCCGTCAATCTCAGCAAAAAACAAAAAGAAATGCTGCGTGATTTCGACAAGAACGCCGAAAAAGAAACCAGCCCCGAATCCGAAGGGTTCTTCAAAAAAGTCAAAGAATTCTGGGATGATTTAAACGAGAAATAGGCAGCATTCGCTATTTTCTTGGTCCAACATGGTCACATTCGATGCCAGATTGCCGGGCCACACTTGGTTAAATGCGGGGCAATCTGCTGCTCAAACACTTCTTTGGTAAGGCTCACTTCCAAGCTTGTGCGTGAAGGCTTTCATGCCGATCGGTTAGATTTTTATCTCATTGATGTGTTCGATCGAAAATCCAGCGAATTTTCCATCCTTAATTTTTTCCTCATAAACGCCATTGGGCACCATAATATCAACCACCGGCTCTCCATCACCCGCAATACAGTCGCGGGGACGTGCAGTGACCCCCATCATGCCATGTGCTTCAAAAAGCTTAACAATGATCCGCGCCACAAGACGCATTGGCTTACCATTCGCCGACGGAATATTAGGAATAGGACGGGGGCTCATCGTAGCGCCCCCATAAGGAGAATTAACCCATTCCGCCTTGGATCCAAAAATTTGTTGGTTCAACTCTTCGGCAAGCTTTGTTGTTAATGTTGTCTTGTATGATTCTTTCTCAATAGCCATTGCATACTCCCAGATACTCGCGCGCTACGCGGGGTTTTTCAGACTTAGCAGAAATCTTATTATTTGTGACAGAATCTCATCGCTTGATAGGCATCGTCTTTTACTGCCATTACCCCATGTTTGAATATTATCCGCGCCTGCGCATGGAGCGCTGCACTGCCTTGATAAGCTCAGAAAAATTTCTTCCTTCTTTCTCGGTGCCTGCTGCACCTACTTCGGGATTGCTAAACAGTTGGATGTTAAGGCGGCCGCCGGGCCTTTCCAAGTCAGCTTCACCGCTTAAATCAGTCTTTGCATATTGGTCGGTTTCTTTACTCATGGCGTTTTTGATGGATTGCTCAGCGCTCTAACCCTGTCTTGTATTGGTAATAAAATCTTTGATCGGAAGCTGCAGCCGAGCCGTTGTCTCGCCAGTAAATTCGACGGTCGGAGGCTTTATATTGATTTTATGAAACACGCGCTGAAGACTCAATTCCAGATCTTCGCGATTTATCAACCCCACTTCATCCATGCGTAGCGCAAATCGCTTGCCCGCAGATGGATTCAAAACATCACTGAGCCATTTTTTGAGGTTATCCGGCGAGAAAAGCGCATCAAACAATTGATTATCGATAACATCTTTCGGTTGGAACTGCGCCCGCACAACCTTGCGGTCAGGCGTCACGGCCTCCACAACAGGCTTGGGGTTATCGCCTGAATCATCTTTCATCGCTGGCTTCTTTCTCAGTTACATAGTCACAAAAATTCTAAACAGAGTCTTAGAATACATTGTCAACCGACAGCCTATACGATAGCAAAGAAGCATGAACAAACCATTAAGAATTGCCATTGCCGGCGCCACCGGACGCATGGGCATTGCGCTTATTAAAGCGCTTTCGGCCCACCCCACGCTCGAGCTCACCGCCGCTGGCGTTCGCCCGGGCACCCAGTCACTCGCCTGCACCCAGCTTGAAAATGCTGGCCTCGCCTTCGCATGCGGCATGCTGGTTGAAACCCCGGCCGAGCTTTTCAAAACCGCCGACGCAGTGATTGATTTTTCCGCCCCCGAACATGCGGTGGGCCTGGCGGGTCTGGCGGCGCTGAACCACACCATTCTCATTTCCGGCACCACGGGCCTTAATTCCACCCAGAAAGAGGCCCTCATCCGCGCCGGCGAAGACACGCGCGTGGTGTGGTCAGCCAATATGTCGGTGGGGGTGAATCTGCTGATGGCGCTGACCGAGCATGCGGCGGCCAAGCTTGGGCCCGAAGCCGATATTGAAATTCTGGAAATGCATCATCGCCACAAGGTCGATGCACCATCGGGCACGGCGCTGGCGCTGGGTGACGCCGCGGCGCGCGGTCGTAAAGTAAATTTGCATGATGTGTGGGTGAAGTCGCGTGATGGCCACACCGGTGCGCGCAAAGCGGGGGATATTGGTTTTGCCACCCTGCGCGGTGGCGACGTGATTGGCGATCATACCGTCATGTTTGCAAGTCAGGGCGAGCGTATTGAGCTTTCGCACAAAGCCAGCAGCCGCGATATTTTCGCGCGCGGTGCGCTGGTAGCCGCCGAATGGGCCGCCAGCAAGCCCAATGGTTTTTACACCATGCGCGATGTGGTGAAGCTGTAGCACTTCAAAGTCCTTCGCTAACGCTCAGTGTAGTTTGAAGTGGATACGTTGTGTGCGCTAAAGCGGGCAAAGCCCGCCCGGCGCGCACGGGTTTTTTTGAATTGTTGGAAGGATCGTGCGTAGCCGAAGGCGAGCCACGAGCAAAGCGAAGTGAGGGGGTCAGCGCTTTAGCGCGAAGGGCGGCGGAACGCCCCCTTCTATAATTTCTTGAGGATTTGATCCACAAACGCCGCTTCGATATTCTGATAACGGCTGCCCTTCACGCCTTCCAGCGCTACAAACTCGCGGCCTGATTCGCGGAAGAATTTTGGAATAAAGCCAAGCTCATCAAAGCGCGTGGCAATGCGGGCTTTCATTTCGGCGTCACGCGTGTGAATGGGCTTAATGAAGCTGGCCTGACCAGCAATTTCATGCTTTTCCCAATCAGCCCGCGCGCCAAATACTTGCCCGTCCACCACCGAATTTAAATCACTGCCTTGTAGCGTTGCCATGGTCATCTCCAAACCTTGTTCCTTAGGCTGAAGGTAACGCACATAAGTAAAGAATTAGTTAAGCCCCTCACTTCAAAGTCCCTCGGCTTCGCCTCAGTGTACTTTGAAGTGGATACGTTGTGTGCGCTAAAGCGGGCAAAGCCCGCCCGGCGCGCACTGTTTTTTGATTTAATAAAAAACTACAAAGCCAAAGCATACACACTGACGGAAGCCGCTGGCGACGGATTTATAGGAGACAAATGCTAGGAATTTTCGCGCACAAGGAAGGCGCGTAGCAGCGCTACGAAACTGACTGAGCACGAAAATGACACCGCAGTTGGCCCTAGAAATTCGTCGCGGCTAGTCATCCCAGAGTTTGGGCTGGGGCACGGCATAGGTCGCCGGCGCCACTGCTTTGGGGCGTGGCACATCAATCATATTATGGGTAATGGCCATTTCTGAACGCATCTCAGCGCTTGGCTCACCCTTGCCTGCGGCCAGCACCGTGCCATATTCGGCGGGCATAAAATCTTCGATACGGCGCATTTTATCGCGCAACTGCTGCAGGCTTTGAAGCGTGAGCGCAAGATAGGTAAAAATAGCATCCCCATAGATGTTCTTGCCTTGCAGCAAAATCACCACTTTTTCTTTCAGCAATTCCTCGTCCAGCTCCACCGGAGTTGAATTTTTGCTGAAGGCACTTGTTTTCCAGGTTGCTGTCATGACCCTGCATATTCCGCTATTTGCGGCGGATTATAAAGTCGGATCACCGTTTAGGGAAGATTTTTCACGCCGATTTGCCCAAGGTAGTGGCGAACCAACAAGAGGGAGGCCTACGATGTCACACCCACGCCACCATCTGCGCGGAACTTACCACCAGTCGGTGAACTCACAACAGGGGTTTTTGTTACTGGGAATGAAGCATCAGATGACATTGCTGCATGTGCCACGG
Source organism: Rickettsiales bacterium (assembly GCA_947441895.1). Taxonomy (GTDB): domain Bacteria; phylum Pseudomonadota; class Alphaproteobacteria; order Rickettsiales; family UBA3002; genus QFOX01. The sequence goes on from CANEUT010000153.1 coordinate 3,775, forward strand.
CCGCGTCTCTGGGGTTACCGTTTTTGTAACTACCAACACTTCCACATATGGCCTGACCACTAAACCCATATACTGACATCCCTGTGCTCCTTATAACTTGGTGCGTTTCCCGCTTATGTTCAATTTAGCAAAACTTTACTAACGAATGGTTAATATGGTTAAGAAGTTTTATGACAGTTTTGTGACAATAGCGTTAACATTCACCCTGCCCCCACCCATTGCTGGGCTGGTAAACGGTAAAAAAACTACTATATAGATGGTGTCGATCATTCATCAACCCATTCATAAAGAGTGTTTTATGCGCCCACTGCTTGTTTTCTCACTCGCTGCTGCCATCGCATTGCCCGCCACCGCGCAATATCCTCAGGCTACTATCAACGCTGGGAGCACCCCACCCGCTGCTTCAGCAGAAACAGCTAACAACCCAGGTGATGCTCACCAAAAGCCCAAGACCGAAGTGGGCTACGACGCTAAAGTGAAGCGCGACCCGTATGGTAAAATTATTAATGACGGTAAGTCGCCCGGGGCAAAAACCAAAGCGGCCCCTCCCCTGCGCA
>CANEUT010000154.1 GCA_947441895.1 Rickettsiales bacterium
AGCATTCTCGGTCCCGGCGCCGGTGAAATTGGCAACCTCCACGGCACCATCAGCATCGGCTGTTGCTTTAGCGCCGCCTGTGGTAACAACTCAGGCGCCGTCGCTGGATTTGCCACCACCACCTGCACCGCTGATTCCCAACGGCGCGCGTCCACTCGCTTCAGTGCAACCATCGGCCCCTATCAGCACTGGCACCATGCCATTTGTGGCGCCTTTGCCGGTGCAACAATCCATCAAAACGCCGCAGGTGAATGTTGAGGAAGCCAAGCGCGTTCCCTTGACCGAATCGACATTGGTGCCACCCCCGCCCGAGGTTGCCAGTGTGCCCGGACCCGATGCACCACCACCCACATCGCTCAATCTATTGCCTTCTGCAAGCTTGGGTAAAAAAACCGTGTGGGCACAAATGGGGAAGTTTGAGGATACACAAACCGCCCTTGCCTTCTGGGACAAATACCGCAAGGAGCACCCCGATTTTCCAGCGGTAAGGGTGAGGGTCGTTTCGTCGTATCAGGCGCAGCAACATGGCGATGAAACAAAATGGTTGCGGGTTGGACCATTCTCGCGCAGCGGCTTTGTCACCAATCTTTGCACCAGCCTCGATGATATGGATATCGATGATTTGAAGTGTGGCCAAGTGACCGATATGGGCGTGGCATCCGCCCCGAATCGTGCACCCGGTTACTTGCCGCCATCGCGTTACGCACGCTAGTTTTGCAATTCACGTCAGTGTTTTTTTGTGGCACAAGGTGCGGATGAGACTCCTGCTAGTAGAAGATGATGACATGTTGGGCGCATCGCTGAAAAAGGCGCTGGAGCTTCATGCCTATGGCGTGGATTGGGTGCAAGATGGCGAATCGGCCTTGTTCGCGCTGAGGGATTCTGAGTTCGCGGCCGTCGTGCTCGATATTAATTTGCCCAAACTCTCGGGCCTTGAGGTGCTAAAAACCACCCGTCAGCGCAAAAACAAAATTCCCATTCTGTTGCTCACCGCGCGTGATACGCCGCAGCAAAAAGTGGAAGGCCTCGATGATGGGGCCGATGATTATTTAGTGAAACCATTTGACCTCGATGAGCTGCTGGCGCGGTTGCGGGCGCTTATTCGTCGTAGCGAGGGGCGGGTGGAAACCAGCCTGCGCTGCGCCGATGTGGAGCTTGTTCCCGCCGCGTCGCTGGTGCGCAAGAACGATGTTTCCATTACCACCACCGCCAAAGAATTTCGCACGCTTAAGCTGCTGATGGAGCGCGCCGGAAAATTCGTTACCAAGGCCGATATTGAATATTTGCTCTATAGCGCCGACGATGCCGCCGAGAGTAATACGGTGGAAGTGACCATTTATAATTTGCGCAAAAAACTTGGCAGCAGCTTCATTCAAACCGTGCGCGGTGTTGGTTATCGGGTAAATATATGAGACGACTCACCCTTAGACGTCCCACCCTTACACGATCGCTTTTTCTGCGCATTGCGCCCACCATTCTCATCACCATCTGTGTGATTGGTGGCATTGCTTTTAAAAGCGCCACGTTTCAAATCAACCATGTGTATGACGCACAGCTTATCAGCAGCGCCAACATGATGTGGCTGGTGGTGGAAGACGAAATGACGAATCCGGCAACCAATAATTTCCGCCGCATTCGCAAAATTGATTTGAGCGTTAGCAATCAAAGCGCCATCAACAAGTTCGCCAGCGATTATGCCGATAGCCGCATGTTCCGTGTGTGGAAAGCGGGGCGCTTGGCGATGATTTCCGATGGCGCATTAAGCCGCGCCGAGGTGGCGCAGCAACCCACCGGATTTTCAAACGTGCGCGATGATGAAAACGGGCAGTGGCGTATTTACAGCCTGCCCATTCCCGATACCCAAATCACCATTGAGGCAGGTGAAAAAATAAGCCTCCGTCACTCACTGGTTGCGAATATTCTGCTGACACTTTCACTGCCACTTACACTGTTGGTGCCCTTGGTTGGGTTACTTATCTGGGTGGGTATTGGTGCGGGATTAAAAACCATTCGTGCCCTTATTGGTGAAATTCGCAGCCGATCACCCGATGATTTGTCGCGCCTTACCCTGCGTGGATTGCCGCTTGATTTGGTGCCGCTGGGGCGGTCGATCAACCAGTTGCTCACCAAGCTTGAGCGTTCATTCACTGCAGAGAAGCGCTTCGCAGAACATGCCGCCCACCATTTGCGCACCCCGCTTGCCGCGCTGAAACTGCAAATGCAATTATTGTCGCACGCCCGCGATGAAGATGAACGCAACGCCATGCTGGCCGATTTAACCGCCAGCATCGATCGGGCGTCGCGCTTGGTGGGGCAGCTGCTCACCAGCACCCGCGTTAGTCATCAACCCATCCAGCGAGTGCCGCTTTCACCGCACCACATTATTCTGTCTATCATTGGTGATTTGGCACCGATTGCGGCGCAAAAACATATCGAACTGAGTTTCATTGGCGCAGAAGAGGCGACCGTGATGGCCGATGAAACGTTGCTGCGGCTGATGTTTGGCAATGTGATTGAGAATGCGCTGAAATACACGCCCGATAACGGTGCAGTGCGTATTGAACTGCGTGCCGATGAAACATTGGTTTATTGCGCAGTGAGCGATTCTGGGCCGGGCATTGCGGAAAATGAACGTCCACTGGTATTCGAACGTTTTTATCGGGTGGGCACCCCCAAGGCTGAAGGGACTGGGCTGGGATTGGCCATTGTGGCTGAAATTGTTGCTCGCCTTGCGGGCAGCATTCGTTTGGATACGGCTGATTCCGGACAGGGTTTGCGGGTTGAGATTAGCTTGCCACGCGCCTAAAAAAACACTGGCTGATGCTGGCATGCACTGCTAGGAAGCCCTCTATGGATATTGCATTTCTAAAAACAGCATTGGTGACCTTGTTCGTGGCGGTTGACCCGCCTGGGCTAGCAGCCATTTTTCTGGGCCTCACCGCATCGATGACGGTAGCGCAGCGCGCCCGCACGGCAAAACGTGCGGTTGTTATTGCGTTTTGTATTCTGGTTGCTGCGGCGATGGGTGGTCAGATGCTTCTATCTGCCTTGGGTATCAGCCTTCCGGCGTTTCGTATCGCGGGCGGATTGTTGCTATTTTATATCGCCGCGGAAATGGTATTTGAAAAACGCGAAGAGCGTAAAAGCCATTCTGCTGAAGAGGCCCTGGCCGATGGACAGCCCCATGACATTGCGGCATTCCCCCTTGCCATTCCGCTGATGGCGGGGCCCGGCGCCATTACCGCCACTATTTTGCAAGCCAGTGCCACAGGCGGAAAAATTGAGAATTTTATTGGCCTTATTGTGATTATCGCCCTTGTGATTGGTTCCTGTTTGGCGGTGTTTAACGTCGCCGGACGGGTCGACCGGTTTTTGGGCTCCACGGGACGGGTGGTACTGTCGCGTCTGCTGGGCGTTTTATTGGCCGCCATGGCGGTGCAAATTGTGGGCGATGGCGTTGTTTCTTTTCATTAAATAAAACAATGGCTTGAATGGCTCTCGCGGGATGCCTAGTTAAGACAAATTTCATCGAATCGTCACAAAAGAAGAACCTGTTTTGCGGTAGTATAAACTATTCATGCAACAGGATAATGCACAGAATCAGTATGCCGACGAGACTGCACCACCCGCTGGTCAGGGCAAAACTGTGTCGTCCGTTGTGGCTCCACCCAAATCCAAGCATTTTAAAACCGAAGGCGAAAAGAAATTTGATTTTCTGACCTACAACGCCATCGGTTACATGGCGAATGTGTTGTTGAGTGTGGGCGCGGTTTATTGGGTGGAACGCACCCATAGTGGCCAGAAATTCATGGATGGGCTGGTGAAGTTTGCCAAAAAAATTCCGGGTGTTGATGAGGGCTGGGCAAAAATTATTGCTTCAAAATCATTTTTCCTCACCGGTGGATTTGCCGTGATGCCGCCCATGAAAATGCTGGAAGATAAAAAGGCGGAATGGGTTAAAAAAGAGAACCATAAAATTTATGGCGACAAGGCAGATACTGATCCAACGCTTCTGCAATCGCAGAAAGAATTGGAAGCCGCGCCAAAGCAAACCTGGGCCTCGTTAGCAAGCAGTCGTATGCTTTCGTTGATTCCATTCTACATTACCACCGGCATTTTGTGGGATCGCATGAGCCCGCTTGCGAAGCTAACCAACCCCAAGCTTAGGGCGCTTTCAAAAGATGCCGTAAAAGCGATGGATCCATCGGAACTGAGTCATATTGCCAGTAAGGGCGGTTATTTCGATCGTCCGATTGGTGCTCTGTCGCGCTGGGTTGGTAAAGCCGGCGCATGGGCGATGGGGGATTCAAAAG
>CANEUT010000155.1 GCA_947441895.1 Rickettsiales bacterium
CGCGCACGCTGATGAACAGGTCGAACGGTTCGGTGAGTTCGGGCGCGTTTAGCAATTTCACTTCGTTATTATGCACCAAATCGACCAGCGCCACGCGGCGCTCGTGTTCCACCTCGGCGGCACGGCGAATGATGCTTGCATCATCCAGCGTTACGGTGGCGATGGATGGCGTTTTCATGTGCGCACCCGCAGTGATAACGCGTGGAAGGGTAAGCCTTCGCTATCGGCTAGCACGGCGGCTTGCTGCAGCAAAGGTGATTCGGGCGGTGCACCAATAAGGCTGGTGCGGTTGATAAAATCGAACACGGAAAGCCCCGATGAGAAACGTGCCGCGCGCGAAGTGGGCAGCACATGGCTGGGGCCGGCAATATAATCGCCCAGCGCTTCGGGCGTGTGGCGGCCAAGGAAAATAGCGCCGGCGCCGCGCACATGGCGGGCAAATTCAGCGGCGTCATCGATGGCGAGTTGTAAATGTTCGGGCGCGATTTGGGCGATGAGTGGAAGCGCCTGCACCCATTGTTCGATGAGAATGACCGCACCATGCGTTTCCCAGCTGGCGCGTGCGCGGGCGGTGTTGGGCAGCCGATCGAGCAGGGCGTTTATTTCGGCTTCCACGGCGCTGGCAAAATTCACATTGTTGGTGATGAGGATGGACTGCGCCATTTCGTCATGTTCGGCCTGGCTCAGCAAATCGGCTGCAATCCACGTGGGTTGGTTTTTGGCATCGGCCACCACCAGAATTTCGGATGGACCCGCCACGGTATCAAGCCCTACCTGCCCATAGACCTGACGCTTTGCCTCGGCCACATAGGCATTGCCGGGGCCAACGATTTTAGCCACGGGGGCGATGGTGGCGGTGCCATAGGCTAAGGCTGCAATCGCCTGCGCGCCGCCAATGCGATAGATTTCGTGCACACCCGCAAGGCGCGCTGCCACCAAAATGGCAGGGTTGATGATGCCATCGGGCGTGGGCACCATCATGACAATGCGCTCAACGCCGGCAACCGCAGCAGGAATGGCGTTCATGAGCACGGAAGATGGATAGCTGGCTTTACCACCGGGCACATAAATGCCCACCGATGGCAGCGGCGCATATTGCCAGCCTAGGGTGACACCTGCTTCATCGACATAGGAATGATTCGCCGGTTTTTGCACACTGTGATAGGCGCGAATGCGTTCCACCGCTACGCCAAGCGCTTCTTTCACCAACTCATCGCAGTTGGCGAAGGCGGTGGCAATTTCAAGATCGGTGATGCGCAGCGTGGTGGTTTCCAGCCGGTCAAATTTCCTGGTGTAATCGATGAGGGCCGCGTCGCCCCGGGCGCGTACATCGGCAATAACATCGCGCACCACGGGTGCAACATCGCCCACGGTTGCATTGCGACTGTTCAGCAGCGCTTCCAGTTTTTCGGTGCAATCGGCATCGGCAAGGGTGAGGTAGGTGGTCATGCCAGCGCCTCTCTAAACGCATCGAGAATACTGCCCAGCTCGGCGCTGCGGGTTTTATAGGCGGCGCGGTTGACAATGAGGCGCGAGGAAATATCCATAATTTTTTCTACCTCCACCAGGCCGTTCGCCTTCAGTGTGGCGCCGCTGCTGACCAGATCGACTATGCGTTGCGACAGGCCAATAGCGGGTGCCAGCTCCATGGCGCCATTCAAATGAATAGTCTCGGCCTGCACGCCGCGCGCGGCAAAATAGCGCCGGGTGAGGTTGGGGTATTTGGTGGCCACGCGCACATGCGTCCAGCGGCTTGGGTCATCGCCCTCGGCCACGCTAACGGGCTCGGCAACCGATAGGCGGCATTTGCCGATGCCCAAATCAAGCGGGGCGTAAAGGTCGGCGTAGTTGAATTCTTCAATGACATCGAGCCCGGCCACGCCCAGCTGCGCGGCGCCATAGGCCACGAACGTCGCCACGTCGAACGAGCGCACGCGAATGATGGAGAGGTCAGACACGTTGGTTGAGAATTTCAGCGCACGGCTTGATTCGCTGAAAAAATCGGCCTCGGGTGTGATGCCAATTTTTTTCATCAGCGGTGCCAGCTCCTCGAAAATGCGACCTTTCGGGATGGCGATGGTAAGGGGTTGTGTGAGGACGATCGTCATTTACATCAGCCCACCTTCTTTAGCTTGTCGTTGAATAAACTGAGATAGTAAAGGTACTGCCAGCGAATACTTTCCGTGTCTGTTTTTATAAACTAAACCAGCATCGGCAAGCGCAGAAAGCATTTGGTTAATGTGACTGGGAGTAAAGGGTTTTGCTGAGCCACTTTTAGATGCAGCAGCAATTTCTTGAACTGTAAACTCATCATCACAGTTTGATAATGTAGGTATAATCATCAACAGCTCTCTCTGGCGGTCCGTTGCTTTTGCCCACCTGCCTTGAAAAAAATCAGTATCTAGTTTTCGTATAATATCACTCGTTGGAACAGAAGCAATCTCGCCCGAATCGACTTTTGCAATCCAGACATCGTAAATTTCCTTACACATAAATTGAATAAAATAAGGGTAGCCGCCAGATAGTTTAATCACTGTCTGCAGTGTTTTTTCCGAGAAACGCAATGGGCATTTTGAATCGTCAGTTGGTTTGACAATAGCATCCCGTGAATCGTGCTCATTCAACTGCTGTAAAAAAAGTATATGGAACATACGCTCGGCATACGTGCGAGCTTCGACTAATTTTGGAAATAGCGTTGGAAGACCGGTCAGCAAAAGCAAGAATGGTACACCTTTGCGTTGCAGTGATTGAAATACTTCAAGTAGTAGCGATAAGGGATACTCATTGCGTGATGCATGATCCGCAAGATTTTGTGCTTCATCATAAGCAAAAACAATCCCAGAAATAGCGGATTGCGGCATCACGGCCCAAACTAACTCTAACGTTGATTTGAGTTTGTCAGAAATCAGACCTGGTACAGAGTCAAAGTGGCTCTTAAGAATATCAAAGTTAAGGGGTTGCCTTAGGACTTTTTCTCCACGCTCAAAGCCCATGCTTGTTTGTTTATACTCTTGTACAACCAGCGATGAAGTGATGAGAGAAACATCGGCAAGTAGGCGGGTTGCAAGGTTGTTTTCTGTAATGCTCGATGTTTCCGATAAATCATTTCCTGCCCATAGCCATTGACCTTCATGTGCTATTGATTTGAAGGTTTCAAGCAACACGGTTTTTCCAACACCCCGCAACCCAGTTAGCACAACGTTTTCTAATATAACCCGTTGCTTTAGTACTTTCCTGAATTCGAGTTGTTCGTTGATTCTGCCGGCGAGATAGGGTGGCATGTGACCTGCGCCAGGTCGAAATGGATTTTCAAACTTTGTCAAATTCATCGTTAGCCCCCGTTAGTGAGTTGACTTAATTTAGTCGCACAACTAAATTAAGTCAATGACATAATGGCGTCTAATTAACGTAATCGCTGAATGGCGGCGCCGCAAGCGGCGAGTTTTTCTTCGATGCGTTCATAGCCACGATCAAGGTGGTAAATGCGGCTGACGGTGGTGTCGCCGCTGGCGGCCAGTGCGGCGATGACCATGGAAACGCTGGCGCGCAGGTCAGTCGCCATCACGGGTGCGCCCTTCAGTTTAGTGACGCCATGCACCGTGGCGGTGTGGCCATCGATGCTGATATTGGCACCCATGCGGGCCAGTTCGGGCACATGCATGAAGCGGTTTTCGAAAATGGTTTCGCTCAGCTGCGAATCACCCTCGGCCTGGGTGAGCACTGTCATCAGCTGGGCTTGCATGTCGGTCGGAAAATCGGGGAAGGGGGCGGTGGTGATGTCGATGGGTTTCAGCGGTGAGCCATCATGGCTGACCAGAATGCTGTCGTCGCGTGTGTCAATTTTCACGCCCACGGCGCGCATCACGTCAATCACCACGCCCAGCGTGTCGGGCTGGGCATCGACCAGTTCCAGTTCACCACCGGCCAGCGCCACGGCCGCCAGATAGGTGCCGGTTTCAATGCGGTCAGGAATGACGCGGTAGCGCGTGCCCGAAAGCGCAGTGACGCCGCGCACGGTGAGGGTGCTGCTGCCCAGACCCGAAATATCGGCCCCCATGGAAATGAGCATGTAAGCGAGATCGGTAATTTCTGGCTCGCGCGCTGCATTGTGAATGGTGGTGACGCCACGTGCCAGCACGGCCGCCATCAGCACGTTTTCGGTGGCGCCGACGGATACTTTTTCGAAATGCACGTCACCGCCGATGAGGCCGCCAGCGGGCGCGGTGGCCAGCACATAGCCTTCTTCCAGCGTGATGGTGGCGCCCAGTGCCTCCATGGCTTTCAAATGCATATCGACCGGGC
>CANEUT010000156.1 GCA_947441895.1 Rickettsiales bacterium
AACATAACCCATTCTTGTTTAATATCTTTCGGCGTTGCCGAGTACGTTTTCATGACGCGCTCTTCTTCAAAGGTGTTTTTATGTAGGGAGGGCTGTCTAGTGAAACCAATGCCAAGTGTCAATAGTATAATTCGATTAACTCTTCACCTTCGCATAGCGGCCCGGGGCTGGCTCGATGGGTTTATATTTAGTGTTACCGGGCTTGCGGGCAGGCACTTGCACGCCCACGCGCTTGCTTTGCCAGATGTGCCAGTGGTCCCACCAGCTGCCGGGGTGTTGTTTGGCACTTTTGAACCAGTCATCGGCCTTGGGTGGCAGTTTATCGTTCACCCAGTAGCAATATTTCTTTTTGGCCGGGGGGTTGATGACACCCGCCACATGGCCCGAATCAGCCAGGCTGAAAATACATTCGCCATCATAGACTTGGGTTGCGATATAAGCCGAGGTCCACGGGGCAATATGATCTTCCCGCGTGGCCAGCACATAACTTGGGGTGGTGAGCTTGGCGAGGTTAATAGGAGTATCCAGCAGCGTGATGCCGCCGGGTTTGATGAGGTTGTTCTTCTGATACATGTTGCGCAGATAGAAGGCGTGCATGGCGGCGGGCATGCGGGTGGAATCGGAGTTCCAGTAAAGCAAGTCGAACGGGAAATGCTGTTTGCCCAGCAGATAGTTATTCACCACGAACGACCAGATGAGATCATTCGCCCGCAGCATATTAAAGGTGGTATTCATTTCGCTGGCTTCGAGGTAGCCGCGCTCGCTCATGCGCGCTTCAAGGGCGTCGAGCTGCGTTTCGTCGATGAACACGGCAATGTCACCGGCTTCGGCAAAATCAATCAGCGTGGTGAGGTAGGTGGCGGAGGCCACACGGCTGGATTCACCAATGCTGCGCAGATAGGAGAGGGTGATGGAGGTGAGGGTGCCGCCCAAACAATAACCAATGATGGCGGTTTGCGTGGTGCCGCAAATTTTCTCAATCACATCCAGCGCGGCAAGTGGGCCTTGACGCAAATAATCGTCGAAGCTTTTGCGGCCCAGTTTTTCATCGGGGTTCACCCACGAAATGACAAATACGGTGTAGCCTTGCGCCACTAGCCAGCGTACATAGGAACGTTCGGCGGTGAGGTCGAAGATATAGTATTTGTTGATCCATGCGGGAATGAGAAGTAGCGGTGTTTTGTAAACCGTTTTGGTGGTTGGTGCATATTGAATCAGCTGCATCAAATCATTTTCATAGACCACTTGGCCTGGGGTGGAGGCAATATTCTCGCCCAGGGTGAAGGCTTTTTCATCCGTCATGGAAATGCGCAGCACATCGCCGCCGCCTTTTTCAATATCGTTCAGCAAATGGGTGAGGCCCGAGACCACGCTTTCGCCGTTTGATTCAATCATTGTACGCATCACCTCGGGGTTGGTGAACACAAAGTTCGATGGCGCTATGGCATCGATAAACTGGCGGGTGAAGAAGGTGAGTTTGTGGGCGGTGTGCGCATCCAGCCCGTCAATATTACCTACCATGTCTTGCAGCCAGCGGGCGTTGATGAGGTAGTTCTGCTTAATAAAATCAAACACCGAACTATTGGCCCAACCTTCATCATGAAAGCGGCGATCTTTGGGGTTGGCTTCGACCGTCGGCGAGGCATTTTTACCCAGCATCTGGTCGGTCCACCATTGCCATAATTTCATGTGGTCACGCGCCAGGCCAAGTTGCGATTCGGCGAGTTTGTTGGGGTCGAATGAAATATTCCGTGCCATGTGCAGGGCCGATTCAGCCAGTGCGACCGGATCGGTGTGACCAAGGGTTGCCACGGGCTGCGCCATGCGGTGCGCCGTGGTGGTTTGCAAAATGCGCTGCCATAATTCAGTGGCCTTCGCCATATTCTCGGCAAAGCGCTGGCTATCGACCCCCGTCTCGGCGGTGGTCGATGCGGATGGTTTTACGGATGGTTTGGGCGATGTTTTTTTCATGCTGCTGGGCTTTAGAGCAATTCATCCACAGATGCAATCGACGCGTTGCGGCGATACTGGACAAAGTGCTGGGGTGGGGTTAGTTTTCAGCCCAACCCAATAAAAATAAAACAGGCAAGCCATGCGTTTTTCTTCATCTCACCGTGTTTGCAGTGCTCTTGTGGCCCTCAGTTTTTGTCTTGGGGGCTGCTCGTTCCTTATTCCTGAAGATCCAAGCGCCCCACGTTATAATACGGTGGGTGGTGAGCGTCGTCGCCCACAGCTGAATAGCATGACCCCGCAAGGCTCGCCTGCGCCCATGCCCAGCGCGCCTGTTAGCCAAAATGGTGCTGACGATGGGCGCTTTCCGCCGGTTGACCAGGCGGTACAGGCCCGCGCACAAGAGCAAATGGGCAATGGTTTTTCCAGTGCTCGCCGCACACCGGTTGAAAATGCAGCCAGTGAAATTATGGTATCAGAAAATAACTATCCCCCACTTTCCGATGTGCCGCAGCGCCCATCGATGGCGGGTGATGATAGCGCCGCCAGCCGACTTTCGAAGGTGCGCGCTGAATTGGAGCGCGACCGTGTTAATAGCGGTGCGGCACGTGATCAGCTGAATCGTGATGCGGCGAGTGAGCCATCGTTGCTTGGCACGGGTGGCGGTTCAAGCCTGCCGCCATCGCCCGTGTTTGCACCGCCTCCACCCATGGGCGGTGGACAGTCGTATAACTTTCCTGCACCCGCGATGAGTCCTGTAAGCCCCAACAATCCGCGCCCACTTGCTTATGGTGGCGCGCCGGAACCGATTCAGTTGCGCCCACCTGGAGCCGCCAGCACACCCAAAGCGGTGCCTTCCATGCGCATTACCGAACATGCACCCGCTGCCCAAGCCATGGCGCCCGCCGCAAAGGGTGGGTTTAACCCCATGGCCGATGCGCCGCTGACCGACGGTTCGCTTGCGGTGACCTATGCCAGCGAAGGCTACTTACCCGCGTCGCGCTACGCGCGTTAAATTCACACGACCCACGGCTCATGTGAAATCTTTCTGTCGCGCTGATTGACAAGGCGCATGCAAGCTCTAAAACCGTTTATCTATGGAAGAGTTCTATCGCATTAGCCGACTGCCGCCCTATGTGTTTGCAGAGGTAAACAAAATTAAAGCCGCGCACCGTGCCACGGGCCGTGACATTATTGATCTTGGCATGGGCAACCCCGATGCGCCAACGCCGCAACATATTGTCGATAAATTGCGTGAAGTGGCGCTTGATGAAACCGCCCATGGCTATTCGGTCAGCCGCGGCATTCATGGCTTGCGTAAGGCGCAGGCGGCTTATTATAAGCGCCGCTTCAATGTGGATCTGAACCCCGATACGGAAGTGATTTCTACCATTGGTTCGAAAGAAGGTTTGGCCAATCTCATTCAGGCCATCACCGGCCCGGGTGATGTTATTTTGACGCCGAACCCATGCTACCCCATTCACGCCTATGGACCCGTCATTGCGGGTGCATCTATCCGCCATGTGATGACGCCGGAAGGTGGCGATTTTATTGAAGCGCTGGAGCGCGCGATTAAACATATGACACCCAAACCCGTGGCGGTGATTGTGAATTACCCGGGCAACCCCACGGCGGAAGTGGTGGATCTCAATTTCTATGAGCGCCTCATCGCGCTGTGCAAAAGTTATGGCGTCTATGTCATTTCTGACTTGGCTTATTGCGAAGTCTATTTTGATGGCAATCCACCGCCATCCATTTTGCAGGTGGAAGGCGCGAAAGAGATTGCGGTGGAATTCACCACGCTTTCCAAAACCTATTCCATGGCCGGTTGGCGGGTTGGTTTTGCCGCGGGTTGCCCGCGCCTTATTTCAGCGCTCACCAAAATTAAATCCTACCTCGATTATGGCATGTTCACCCCCATTCAAGTGGCGGCCACGGCCGCGCTCAACGGCCCACAGGAATGCGTGGCCGAAATGCGCACGCGTTATCAGGAACGGCGCGATGTGTTAGTGAAGGGCTTAGCCGAAGCAGGCTGGCCCGTGCCCAACCCCGCGGCCAGCATGTTCATTTGGGCGCCGCTGCCCGAGGCTTATAAAGAGCTTGGCTCGTTTGCTTTCGCCCGCATGCTGCTCGATCAGGCCGAGGTGGCGGTGGCGCCGGGCATTGGCTTCGGTGAATATGGTGATGGCCATGTGCGCATTGCGCTGGTGGAAAATAAGCAGCGTTTACGTCAGGCCGTGCGCAACATTAAGGCCTTTATGGCCAAAGATCCGGCGCAGCTTAAAAAACAATACCATGTTGAGGCTGCATGAG
>CANEUT010000157.1 GCA_947441895.1 Rickettsiales bacterium
CCGGAACATATCCAGCGTAACCTCGACCGCCTAGGCGGTTTAATATTTTCACAACGGGTACTGCTTGCACTTACCCAAAAAGGCATGAGCCGCGAAGCGTCCTATGAGGCCGTGCAGCGCAACGCCATGAAAGTGTGGCTGGAAGGCGCGAATTTTCTGGAGCAGCTGCAAGCCGATGCGGATGTGAAGAAGCATCTGAGCGACGCCGAAATAGCGGCGCTTTTCGACCTGACCTATCACACCAAACATGTGGATGTGATTTTTAAACGGGTGTTTTCTTGAAACTAATATAGCGAAAATTTTCGATAGATTGAAGATCTTGGGGGCGCTGAATAATGGCATAACAGCTTAATTTTTTTGCGCGCCACGCCGCGTCGGTAAGGCGGTGATGGTCTCCCGTGAGTAGGCATTTTAACGCGATGAAGGGGTAAATGATTTTATCCCACCACGTGCCAATATAATTACCTTCCCGCATGTCGCAGCTATAGCCTAGCGCAAGACGATAAAATGCGGCGATTGTCCATGGCCGAATATGGGTTGGATCATCCCAAAATGAAAAAAATCCCTGCTTTAAATAGTCGTTTCCACTTTTCGTCTGCAGTGATCGCTCGGATGGCGCTTCAAGGTATAGTAATCCGCCAGGTTTTAAAATGCGCAGCCATTCGCGCATGGTGGCCAAAGGGGCTGGTAAATGCTCAATCACGTGGCTGGCAATCACAGCATCATAGCTGCCATCGGCAATAGGTAAAATTGAGCTGTCAGGATTTAGTTGAATGAAGTTTCGAATATTATCGGGAATAGTGTCGGGTTTGATAATGTCGCACGCATCGATGGCCAATTCTTGGCGATGCTTGCAATGATGAGCGAATGTGAAGTTGTAGCTTCCAAAATCAAGTATTTTGGCGTCGTTTGGAAGTTCTCGAGCGAATTTGGTGAGTGCGGAAGAGATCATTTTTGCTCTCGCTTTCTTAAATACAAATAAACCACATATGCGCCCGCCAGTTTGCTGACAATGGCGGTAAGAACGGTGCTTAGGGTAAACACGCCGGCCACCGCAAAGCTGGCAAGAAACCAAAATGCTGCTGAATCTAACGGGGCGGAAACAGCGCTTGAAAGTAGCACTCGCTGGGATAATGGGCGCTTGCTGACGGTGAAAATAAACCAGTCCACCAACTCGCTGATGGCAAATGCCGCTGCGCTGGCCAGTGCAATTTGGGGTGGAGCCATAATAAATGAAATGGCAATGCCAATCGCTAGTGGCACAAAAATCCAATGGCTAACCTCGCGCTGGGCAAAATCGCGTACCACCAGCACAAGCCCGGTAACAATGGCCATGGGCGACCATGCGCCGCCATCCCACATGGGCACGGTGGGCATATGAGCGAATGACCAGTTGACGAAGGGAACTAGCAGCACATACACATAAACCCAGCGCCACGCAGCGGGTGGTGACATGGGTTTTTGAAGTGATGAGGGATGTGGCATATGTCGGATAGATTTGAGTTAGATCATCGGTTAGCGCGTGACACACGTGATATCACGAACCTTCCTTTATGTAACCTGCGGCTGATGGATAACAAGAAATTTCCTTGGGTGGTGCTGGTGCCGCGGGTGGCGGATGCGGTGGAATGGATTGATTTAAGCCGCGAGCAGCAACATCAGCTGAGCGACGAGATTGCCGTGGTGTCGCACATTTTGCAGGCGCTGGTAACCCCGCAAAAGCTGAATGTGGCCACCTTGGGCAACCAGGTCAGCCAGCTGCATGTGCACATTATTGCGCGTTATAAGGGTGACCCGGCATGGCCAAACCCCGTGTGGGGCGGCACAAACGAGGCTTACGGCGAAGAAGAGGCCCGCCGGTTTATTTATGACCTGAAAAGCGCCATTGATTCGTTGCAGCTTGGGTAATTTGTCATTCCTACGTAAGCAGGAATATCCTTGTAAAACGAAGTGGATTCCCACTTTCGTGGGAATGACAAAAATGTAGAACTTAGCAAACTTGACTCTCTCTCATTTTTCATTATTGTGCGGCGCCTGTTGTGGCGTGGCTCGGTAGCTCAGCGGTAGAGCAGGGGAATCATAATCCCTTGGTCGGGAGTTCAAATCTCTCTCGAGCCACCAACAACGCCACGCATTATGCCAAGCCACGGGCAGTGCAACCAAGCATGAAGGCATCACGTGGATAATCTTTACATTGATTCATGGTTTTTTTTAACGGTGCTGGTGGCTTTTGGCCTTTATTATGTGCCGGCACTGCGGCGTTTGCAGTTGGTGATTGTAAGCGCCACCAGTCTTTTTATTTATGGCTATATTGCCTCTGAATTTATGGTGATTTTGCTGGCGTCGGTGCTGATTACGACGGTGGCGAGCTTTTATTTGGCGACGCAGGCGCGACATCGCAAAGCGTTGCTGGTGCTTGGCATTGGCCTTAACCTTGTGCTTTTGGCATTTTTTAAATACAAACATTTGCTGTTTCCGGCGGGCACATTTCCCGCAACGTGGGAGCATGGCGCAGCCTGGAGCTATGTCACGTCACTGGCGCTGCCCATTGGCATTTCGTTTTATGTGTTTCACGGCATCAGCCTGATGGTGGATACCTACCGTGATCGGGCGGTGATTGATGATGCGCATGCGCGCCCAGGATTTTTCAAACATTTGCTGAAAACTACGCATTTTATTTCGTTTTTTCCTCAGGTGGTGGCGGGGCCCATTGCTAAGGGAAAGCATTTTTATACCCAAATTGAATATAAAAAATGGCGCGATATTGATTGGGAAAGCGCCATCACCGCACTTGTTTGCGGTTATTTCATGAAAGAGGTGATTGCGAACAACCTCAGCCAATTTACTCAATTTATGAGCATGAGCGACCGGTTGACGGCGATGAACGGTCAAGAGTTGTTATGGATTATGCTTGGCTATTCAGCGCAAATTTTTGCTGATTTTGCTGGGTATTCTTTGATTGCCATTGGTCTGGCGCGATTGTTTGGCTACGCATTGCCGCGCAACTTCAATTGGCCTTATTTGGCGTCATCATTTTCAGACTTTTGGCAACGCTGGCATATTTCGCTTTCCAGCTGGCTGAGGGATTATTTGTATATTCCCCTTGGTGGCAACCGGCGTGGTGCCGTTCGCCTTGGTGTGAACCTGATGATTGTGATGGGGCTTGGTGGTTTGTGGCACGGTGCCGAATGGCGCTATGCCATTTGGGGGCTGATGCATGGCGCCTTACTGGTGGCCGAGCGCATGTTGGCGAATCTGCTGCCCGAGCATATACGTTCCCCCAAGCATCGCGTGCTGCGTTATGTGCTGCTTACGCTGCGTATTATCTTTGTGTTTAGCGCGGTAACGGTGGCGTGGCTGTTCTTCCGCATGCCCACTGCCGCGGATGCGTGGAATTATTTGTCGCTTATTTATAACCAGTGGAACAAGGGTTATTCTGGCTATCACCTCGAGCTTTTGCACCATCTGGTGAAGCTAACGTTGGTGCTTCATATTCTGGGTGTGCTTTATCATCGCTATACACCGCAATGGGGGTGGATGAATTATGCGAAGCCAGTTGTTTTGGGGCTGCTGCTGTTGCTGGCCATGGTTGCCAAAGGGCCTGAAACAGCGTTTATCTATTTCCAATTTTAGGCGCGCCCATGGAAACTGCTAAAAAGACTATGCTATCAAAACGCCGCTGGTTGATGCTGTTTGTGCTTAGCTTTACGGCTTTTTTTGCGGTGAATGAATATAAAATGTACGATTTGAGCGAGCGTTTCTGGTGGGTAACGCGCCCGCGTCACAATATTGCGTTTGAAAATGTGGCCACCATTGAACAGTATCTTTTTTACATCGATCACTATCCGGTGCTGATTGTTGGGTCCTCGGCACTGACCCAAATGCCTATTGAAACGATGGTTCAGCCATGGTTTCACACGATGTGCCTGCAGGGTGGATCAGCATTGACAGGTATGGAAGCGGTGTTGCGTTCAGGAGCAAAACCCAAATTATTACTGGTTGAAATGGAAACCACATTGCGTGGTATTGATCAGCCCATGATCGACAGGATTTTTGATCGATTCTATTATCCATTACGACGCAATTTTTATAGTTTACGCCCGAATTATAATTGGACCAATTTAGATATTAAGCATCGCATGGGTGTGGTGACACTGATGCCAAAACAAACGGAAACGCAGGCGCAGTGGGAAGAAAAAATTGCTGCCCGAGTGGTGCCAACTGCCCAATCATACGGGCGGATTGACGCGATTCC
>CANEUT010000158.1 GCA_947441895.1 Rickettsiales bacterium
GGGCGCGAAGCTGGAAGCATCGAAAGATTTTACCAAGCGGCTGTGCCATGATTATCACATTCCCACCGCCGCCTATGCCACGTTTGATAACCACGAAGAAGCGCTGAAATATGTGCGCAAAAAAGGCGTACCCATTGTCATTAAGGCCGATGGGCTGGCCGCTGGCAAAGGCGTTACCGTAGCAACCACATTGCTGATGGCCGAAAAAGCGCTGCTCGATTGCTTCGATGGCGTGTTTGGCGATGCCGGCGCCAAAGTGGTGGTGGAAGAATTTATGGAAGGCGAAGAGCTCAGCTTTTTTGCCTTGTGCGACGGCGCCACTGCCACTTATTTTACCAGCGCCCAAGACCATAAACGCGCCTTCGATAATGATAAGGGCCCCAATACCGGGGGCATGGGCGCCTTTTCACCCACTCCGCTTATGTCGGCGGAACTGGAAGCGACTATTATGCGCACTATCATTACCCCCACCATTGAAGCGCTGCACAAAGAATATATTCCCTATCATGGCGTGCTGTTCGCCGGCATTATGCTGACCTCGCAAGGCCCGAAGCTCATTGAATATAACTGCCGTTTTGGTGACCCCGAAACGCAGGTGATGCTGGAACGGTTTGAGGGCGATCTTGGTGTGCTGCTTATGAGTTGCGCGCAGGGGAAAATTGATGCCGACCAAATTCGATTCCGCGACGATGCCGCCGTGTGCGTGGTTATGGCCGCCAGCGGCTATCCGGGCAAATATGTGAAAGGCACGCTTATTAAAAATCTTGATAAAGCGGGCGAGGTTTACGGTGTTTCCATTTTGCATGCCGGCACCATGCTGGCGGGTGATGACTGGCTGGCCCGCGGCGGGCGGGTGCTCAATGTGGTGGCCACCGGCCCGGGCCTTCGCCAAACGCGTTATCGTGCCTATGAGGCGGTGGATTTGATTGATTGGCCCGATGGTTTCTGCCGCAAAGATATTGGTGGAAGGGCGCAGAAATAGAAGATCTTCATCATATCTTCACATTCATAAGCACCGGCCAATGTTAAACTCTGAGCATGTCGAACAGTGCCACAATAAGCGATGCTAACCCAACATCTTCCGATGTATCGAGCCGCTATCTATCTTTCTAACAAAACATCTCATAACTATGACTAACTGAAGGTTACTATTTTGTTTTCAAGAATTATATCTTTTCTTAAAATAAGGAATTGTAAGCATGACAATTGAGGCGCGCCTTGTACACGAGCTTATAGATAGACATGTGGCTGAAGTTAATATCCTTTTGCGTGAAACGGCAGCGGCCATAATTCCATCTGGTAATGAAATTGCTGGAGGTGCGTTAAAAGCATTCACTAATCCACTAAGCTTAATTCTTTCCAGGGGGCCAGTTGGCAGAGTTGCGGCTGCTTCACTAAAACACGAATTTTTTGGTAAGGCACTTATCTCTAAAAGCGATGCTATTTGGGCGTTAGCCGAGCAATCTGAATATTCTAAGATGGACGAGCTAAAAAAAGCATTAGAAATTATGAAGGGTTTTGAAGAACTCTATAAAAACACTTGGTCTAGAGCAGCCCAATTTTCTCCTTTTTAGTAAGTTTTTACTATTACGTGGGTCGCTGAAAAAATGGCTGAGAATAACCGCTAGTAGAATCCGTGCCTAGGCGTAAGCCGAGTCGCCATAGCGAGGGGCTTGAGCGCTAAATCAAGACTTAAACCGCTCCATGGCGCGGATTTGCGAAATGGCGAAAGCCATGGTGAGGGTGAGCATGCCGAATACTTTAAAATTCACCCAGAAATCTTCCGAGAAATTGCGCCAGACTACCTCATTCAATGCGGCCAGAAACAGAAAGAAGAATCCCCAGCGGCGCGACAGCACCCGCCATCCTTCGTCGGTTAACTGAAACGCCACGTCGAGCACATATTTCAGCAACCCGCGCTTACCAATCATCACTCCGCCCAGCAAAATAAAGGCAAACACGATATTCACAATGGTCGGTTTAATTTTAATAAATGCCGGATCTTGTAAGGCAACGGTCAGGCCACCCATCACCATCACCACACCGCCCGTAATAAGGGGTGCCAGCGCAATTTTACGCTCCAGCGCATAAACAATGGCCATGCTGATGGTGGTGGTCACCATCAGCGCAATGGTCGCCTCCATCACCCCACCAAGCTTATAGGCCACAAAAAATGCCGCCAACGGCGCAAAATCAAGCAAAAGCTTATGGGTGGGTGATAATTTAACGTTCATTTGTGGCGCTTTAACCATGTGTTAAGTTTTTCATTCTATAACCAGCGGCAATGACACAAAAACCATTGACGTGCAAGCGTCTGCAATCTCTGATACGTCAAACTAAGGAGTGAATCATATGGCCAGTAAAGCGGACGCTAAAACAAAAGTGCTGATCGTTGAAGACGAAGTCGCGATTGTCACCCTGCTGCGCTACAACCTTGAAAAAGAAGGTTTCCACGTGATTTCGACCGGTGACGGTGCTGAAGCCGTTGATCTGGTGAAAGAAAACCGCCCCGATATTATTGTGCTCGACTGGATGCTGCCGGGCATGACCGGCGTGGAAGTGTGCAAAAACATCCGCTGGAACCAGGACCTTAAAAACACCCCCATCATCATGCTTTCCGCCCGTGGCGAAGAAGGCGACCGCATTCGCGGGCTTGATTCCGGCGCCGATGATTACATGGTAAAACCGTTCAGCCCCAGTGAGCTGATTGCCCGCATTAACGCCGTGTTTCGCCGCATTCGCCCCAGCCTTTCCGAGAAAGTTTTGGAATTCTCAGGCATTATTATGGATCTCACCTCGCACAAGGTAACGCGCGACGGGAAGGATGTTCATTTGTCACCCACCGAATTTGGTTTGCTGCGCTATCTCATGGAGCATCCGGGCCGCGTGTTTGGTCGCGAGCAGCTGCTTGATTCCGTATGGGGTCACGATATTTACGTGGAACTGCGCACGGTGGATGTGCATATTCGTCGCCTGCGCAAAGCGCTGAACTATGATGGCAAACAGCCCGACTTGATTCGCACGGTTCGTTCCGCCGGTTATGCGCTGGAAGAAAACCCCGATGGCGCAAACTATGTGAACCCCGATGCTGCAGAGGCTGTTGAAGAGTAGTCTTTAATTTACTTTAGTAGCTCTTCTCGCGTCAACGTGTAGTCACTCTCTTCCCACTTCTTTTCAAGGGCGCTTAGCGCCTCGCCCAGTGCTTTGCCTTCGCTCATGCCGCGGGCCAGCAAATCTTTCGCGGTGATGGGGAAAATGGGCGGCACAAAATCATGCGCCAACTGCACCCATGAGGCAATATCAACCCCCACCCGCGTGGCCGCCTGGGTCAGCAACCAATCCAAATAGGCTGGTGCGCCATGCAGCCGCAGCAGCCGCGTATGCACATGGCGCGGTGCGTTTTCATCAAAGGCGGGAAGCGTCACCAGCAACCGCAACTGTTCGGCCTCGTGGCGCGATAATTTCCAACGATCGGCAAGCCATGTGGCATCGCCTTTGGTGGCTGAAATCAACGCCACCACGCGCGCCCACACCGAACATTGATAATCGGCCTGCGACTCAATCATGTGCAGGCGAATCATATGGGCGGGGGCAATGCTGCGCGAAAAAACCTCGGCCGCCACACCGCGCTCCTGCATCAGCCGCAGGGCGAAGGATGGGTTTTCCACGCTCAGCAATTTACGCATTTCCGCCGCAATCCGCTCGCCGGAAAGATTTCGAATCATCCCCTTTTTCTCGGCGCACGCGGCCAGCGCCGCCGGGTCAGCCGGAGGTTTTCCATGGCTGGCCAGAAAGCGGAAGAAGCGCAGAATACGTAAGCCATCTTCATGGATGCGTGTCACCGCATCGCCAATAAAGCGGACACTTTGTGTCTCTAAATGTTTTTTTCCATCGAAATAGTCGTAAATTTTTCCATCGGCATCGAGGTACAGCGCGTTGATGGTAAAATCGCGGCGGCTGGCATCTTCCTGCCAATTATCGGTATAGGCCACCACCGCATGGCGGCCGTCGGTTTCTTCGTCGCGGCGCAGGGTGGTCACTTCCACCACCCGTTCGGGCAGCACCAGCGTAACCGTGCCGTGGGCAATGCCGGTGGGAATGGCTTTCCAGTTTTGCTGTGCAGCAAGTTCCATCATGCGTTCGGGCAGCAGCGTGCTGGCAATATCCACATCACCACCGGCCACATCCAGCAGCGCATCGCGCACGGCGCCGCCCACCACGCGTGCCTCGCCACCCGCTTCTTTCAC
>CANEUT010000159.1 GCA_947441895.1 Rickettsiales bacterium
AGCTTTATTGAGCAACAGGAAATGCGCAAAGGCACCATGCAGCTGATTGATGAAGCTCGTGCCAAATCGCTCTATGCGGCGGTTGGCCAAGCGGTGGAAGTTTCGGGTGGCTCGGCCGCAAACACGCTGGCCGGCATGGCCGATTTGGGTTCGAAAACGGCATTCATCGGTAAAGTGAACGATGACGAATTGGGCCGTATTTTCCGCCACGATATGAACGCCATCGGCGTGGAATTCAACACCCCTAACGCCACCAACGGCGTGGTGACCGCGCGCTGCCTTATTGTGGTGACGCCCGATGGTCAACGCACCATGAATACCTTCCTTGGCGCCGCCGGTGAAATTCACGTGGCCGATGTGGACGAAGCGCTGATTGCCGACGCCAAGGTATTTTACGGTGAAGGCTATATGTGGGATTTGGAAGTGACCAAACAAGCCCTGCGCGCGGCGTTTGCCACCGCCAAAAAATCAGGCGCCAAAGTGGCCTTCACCTTGTCCGATGTGTTCTGCGTGGAACGCAGCCGCGAAGATTACCTCGCCATGATTCGCGATGATTTTGATATTCTGTTCTGCAACCATGATGAAGCGCAGGCGCTCTATCCCGGCAAAAGCTTCGAGGAAGTGCAAGATTTGCTGCAAGGCCAGTGCGAAGTGATTGCCATTACCTGCGGGTCCAAAGGCTCCATCATCCTCACCGCGAACGAGCGCATCAAGGTGGATGCGATTTGGGTGCATGAAGTGGTGGATACCACCGGCGCGGGTGACCTCTATGCGGCGGGCTTCCTCTATGGCCTCACCAAAGGCCTGCCGCTGGCGGAATGTGGTCGCCTCGGTTCGGCCTGTGCCAGCGACATCATCACCCATCTGGGTGCTCGTGCCCAAAAGCCCCTTAAGCGGCTTTTGGCCGCCTAGCGGTTCATTCCTAGGGTCGATTGCGGTGTCGCCCATGTGCTCGGTTCGGTTATGTAGCGCTGCTACACTCCCTCCCTGCGCGCACTGGCTCCTAGCACTCGCCTCCTATCAATGAACCTTAGCACTGCCTTTGTTTTCGTCATTGCGAGGAGCGCAGCGACGTGGCAATCCAGAACCCACATAAACTAGGGAGACTCTTATGACCATCACCCGTATCGATTCTGGCCCGCGCATGAGCGAAGCCGTCATTCACGGCGGAAAAGTCTATCTGTCGGGCTTTGTGGCGGAAAGCGGCACCACCGTGGCCGAACAAACCGCTGATATTCTGGCGCAGATTGACGACACGTTAAAGCGCTGCGGTAGCGACAAAACCAAGCTGCTGAAAGTGAATATTTGGCTAACGGACATTGCCACCATCACCGAAATGAACGCGGTGTGGGACAAGTGGGCCGTCGCTGGCAGCACTCCGGCACGCGCCACCGTGGAAGCCAAACTGGCCCTTCCGCAATGGAAAATTGAGATTATGGTTGAGGCAGCGCTTTAGTCCTCTCGCCTCATTTCTAGGGTCGATTACGTTGTCATAGCCGTGCTCGCTTCGTTTATGTAGCGCCGCTACACGCCCTCGCTGTACGCGGCTATTCCTAGTACTCGTCGCCTATAAATGAGCCTTACGGTTGTATTCTTGTCATTCCAGCGTAAGCTGGAATCCACTTTTTCAGGATCAACGAATGCGTCATTATTTTCAATCACGGTTTTTGCTGGTGGGGCTGCTGGGGTTTTTCAGCGGGCTGCCGCTGGCCTTAACGGGTGGCACGCTGACGGCCTGGCTGGCCGATGCGAAGGTCGATCGCGCGGCGATTGGCTTGTTTGCCGCCGTGGCCACGCCCTATGCGTTTAAGTTTTTGTGGGCACCGTTGCTCGATGGTGTGCGCCTACCGTGGCTGAATGCGCGGCTCGGTCGACGACGCAGCTGGTTGCTGCTGACGCAATGTTTGCTGGTGGTGGCGATGTTGCTGATGGGCGCGACCGACCCAGCGCTGAACCCTTGGCTGACGGGGCTTGCGGCGGTGATGGTGGCCACGCTTTCCGCCACGCAAGACACGGTGATCGATGCTTACCGCGTGGAGCTTTTAACGCCCGATGAACAAGGCACCGGCGCGGCGGCGGCCACGTTTGGCTATCGTATGGCCATGCTAGTTTCGGGCGCGGGGGCGCTTTATGCGGCTGACCATTTCGGCTGGCACAGCACCTATGTGGGCATGGCAGGCTTGATGGCGCTGGGCCTGGTGCTAACGCTGGTGGCACGCGAAGGCGTGACATCGGAAAGTGCGAAGAAGCTGCATTCGGTGCGCGCGTTTTTTGTGGAATATGTGGCCGCCCCCATGCGCGATTTTATGACCCGCCCGCACTGGCTGGCTATTCTGGCCTTTGTGATTTTGTATAAATTGGGTGATGCGTTTATGGGGGTGATGTTCAACCCCTTCCTGCTGGATATTGGTTTTACCAAATCGCAAATTGCGGCGATTGTAAAATTCTATGGATTGATTGCCACCCTGCTTGGCGCTTTTGCGGGTGGGTTTATGGTGTCGCGCACCTCGCTTTTCAAGGCGCTTTTTGTGTGCGGGGTGCTGCATTCGGTGACGAATTTGCTGCTGGTGGTGCAGGCGAAGTTGGGGGCCGATGCCCATTTTCTCATTTTCAGCATCAGCTTGGAAAATTTCACCGGCGGCATGTCGACCACTGCATTTGTAGCCTACCTTGCCGCGCTGTGTAAGCGCAACTACACCGCCACGCAATATGCGCTGCTTAGCTCGCTGGCTGCCTTTGGCCGCACCTGGCTTTCCACCCCGTCGGGCGCACTGGCGGCGGCGGTGGGCTGGGCACCATTTTTTGCCATCAGCAGCCTGATGGCTATTCCGGCGCTGGTGTTGCTGGTGTGGTTGGAGCGGAAGAAACACGCTGAGTCAGGATGACGAACTACGTCGTCCTTGCCGTGCTCAGTCAGTTACGTAGCGCTGCTACGCGCCTTCCCTACGCGCGACAACTCCTCGTATTTCATCCATCCTGACTCAGCTATTAAGGTGAAGAAGTGAGTGCGTAGCGCTTTACGGCGCGAGCCGGAGCGAAGCGAACGAGGGGGAGCGGCAGCGGGGGCGACTTCGCCCCCACGCGCCTTTGGCGCAAATCAAAATCCCTCCCAAATTGCCACGGGTGGCAGTGACATGAGGATGGCTTCGGCATTGCCGCCGGTCATAAGGCCAAAGCGCGTGCCGCGATCATAGAGCAAATTATATTCCGCGTAGCGCCCGCGCTTTTTCAGCTGATGGTGGCGCTGCTCCGCGGTCCATGATTCGTGCATATGCTTGCGCACCAGTGTGCCATAGGCATCGTTAAAAGCGCGGCCCACGGCTTGGGTGAAATCAAACCCGCCCTGCCAGTCGATGGCGGCATTGGCGGCGAGTTCCATGCCGATGCGGGTGCATTCGCTGTTGAGTCCGCCCTTACCAAACCGGCCCGAGGTGACGGGTGACTGGTCGTCTCCCAGTCGGTTGAGGCCCAGATAATCATAAAAAATGCCGCCCACGCCACGCGCCTCGTTACGGTGGGGAATGAAGAAATATTCATCGCACCAGGCCTTAAAGGCCTGGTAGTAGTTATGTTGCTCCGCGAGATCGTCTGCTGACGATCGCTCCGCGCCACTTCGCGGGCTCATGGCTGGCTCGCCCCGCTCGCTATGTTGCGCCCGGCTTGCATCTTCCATCATCGTTTGCGCATTTAACGCATCGCAGACGGTTTTAAATGCGTTGTGGAAATAGGCGGTGTCGGCATCGATGGGGAACATGGGGTTAAGGTCGCCGCCGCCACCAAACCAGAGGCGTGAACCATCACCCACGGTGATCATACGGGTGTTGAAGTGGGCGGCGGGAACAAGTGGCGAGCTCATATGCGCGACAAGCGAAATGCCCGAGGCCCAGAATTTTGGATTTTGCGCGGCGCCCGGAATTTCGTTGCGAAATTGTTCCGAAAATTCGCCATGCACGGTGGAAATATTCACCCCCACTTTTTCGAACACGCGGCCCTTCATGATGCTCATTTCACCCGCGCCTCCGTCTTCACGCGACCAAGGGGAGCGTTTGAATTTTATGGTTTGCTCCCGGCTCGGACTCCTGTCCTCGCCATGGAGCGCGCTGTCGCGGCTCATGGCTGACTCGGCCTGCTGGCCTCGTGTCTGCCCACTGACGGTTTCATGGGCATACAGCGCGGGGCCGGTGCCTTTTTTGCC
>CANEUT010000160.1 GCA_947441895.1 Rickettsiales bacterium
ATCATGGCCAGAAATGCTGCGCGGTCAATGGTCCACCACCAGCGCCCCAGCGCCGTGGTATTGCGCCGATCAAGAGGATGTCGCATGGGTGCTTTCCCCTTTTTTCCTCACATTCACCAGTGCCACAAAGGCTTGTCCGCGCACCTCAAAATTCGCATATTGGTCGAACGATGCGCAGGCCGGCGATAATAACACAACGCTGTTTTTTGCTGCAGCATTCACTGCAGCATGAAATGCTTTTTCCAGCGTGCCACAAGCGGTGAATGGCACCTTGCCCTTCAGTGTTTTGGCGAAATCATCCGCCGCTTCACCAATGAGATACGCATGGGTGATTTTGGGGAAATATTCCGCCAGTGGTTCAATGCCGCCATCCTTCGCCACGCCACCAATAATCCAATGAATATGATCATAAGTGTGCAATGCTTTCTCCGCTGCATCGGCATTGGTGGCCTTGCTGTCATTCACGAACTGCACACCATTTATTTCCCCCAGCCACTCCATGCGATGCGCCAGCCCCGGATAGGTTTGCATGGCCGCGATGATAGCATCATGCGTGCAGCCCAGCGCATAGCATGCCGCGTAGGCCGCCGCCGCATTTTGCCAGTTATGTTCACCCTGAAGCGATTTAATGCCCGCAATATCGCCATGCGCTTCCACCAACCCAAAGCGATTGAACAGCTTACCCTGCTGCACAAAAATGCCACCCGCCAATGGCTGTTTGGCAGATACCGGAATCACACTTTGCTGACGCGCCATTTGCAGTGCTTTGCATTGCTCGCCGCTGGTGGCATCATCCACCGCCACCACCGCCACATCACGTTTGGTTTGTCGTGCAAAAATGCTGCGCTTGGCATCTACATAAGCCTCCATGCTGCCATGGTGATCGAGGTGATCGGGCGAAATATTCAGCCACACCGACACATTCGCCCTGAACGTATTCAGCAAATCAAGTTGATACGATGAAAGCTCCAACACATAAATTTCGCCTTCGGCAAGCGGCTGCAGCGCCAGTGCGGGCGTGCCCAAATTCCCACCCACTTGCATGGTTTTGCCGCATTGTTCCAGAATATGCGCAATCAGCGTGGTGGTGGTTGATTTGCCGTTAGTGCCGGTGATGGCCACATACGTCGCCTGCGGCTGCGCACGAAACAACAACTCAATATCGGCAATCACTTCCACATCGGCCTTGCGCGCGGCAATCACCGCCGGATGGGTGAGAAGAATACCCGGACTCATCACCAGCGATGCCAGCCCCGGGGCATCCCACTCGGCCACCGGCTTCATCACCAGCGTTGGGAATTCTTTCTGCATCGCTGCGCGTGTGGAATCTTTATCGTCCCACGCCATTACCTTCGCGCCCGATGCCAGCAGGCTGGCAACCGCCGCCTTGCCCGACTTACCAAGACCAAGCACCGCGTAGTTTTTACCGTTTGCGAAGGGCAGCTGAATCATCTAGCGCAACTTAAGTGTGGATAGACCAACCAGTGCCAGAATCACCGCAATAATCCAAAAACGAATCACCACGGTGGGTTCTTTCCAGCCCAGTTTTTCATAGTGATGGTGAATGGGCGCCATACGGAACACACGCTTACCCGTGGTTTTAAACGACACCACCTGAATCATCACCGACAAGGCTTCGGCCACAAACAAACCGCCCACAATGGCCAGCACAATTTCGTGTTTCACAATCACCGCAATGGCCCCCAGCGCACCACCAAACGCCAGTGATCCGGTGTCACCCATGAACACCATGGCGGGCGGTGCGTTATACCACAAGAAGCCCAAACCGGCACCAATCATAGCCGCGCAGAACACTGCCAGCTCACCCGATCCGGGTACCAAATCAATGTGCAAATAATTGGCGTAAAGCGCGTTACCTACCAGATAGCTGATAAGGCCAAAGCATGCCGCCGCAATCATAATCGGCACAATAGCAAGCCCATCCAGCCCATCCGTAAGGTTCACGGCATTGCTTGCGCCCACCAGCACCAGCAGCACAAATGGCACATAGAACATGCCCAAATCGAGCAGGAAGTTTTTCACGAATGGGAATGCCAGGTGATGGTTCAGCGATTCCGGCGTCACCGCACTAATCCACAGCGCAGCAATGATTGCGACGGCAAACTGGGCGATTAATTTTTTGCGGCCCGGCAGTCCTTTTGTGTTTTTCTTCGAGACTTTTAAATAGTCATCGGCGAAGCCAATGGCGCCATAGCTAAGCGTCACAAACAACGTGATCCACACATAGTGGTTGGTAATGTCGGCCCATAAAATGGTTGATACTGTCACGGCAAAAAGCATCATCAACCCGCCCATGGTGGGGGTGCCTTTTTTGGTGAGCAGATGCGATTCCGGCCCATCATCGCGAATGGGTTGGCCGCCATGCTGCTTGGCTTTCAGCCAGCGAATCAGACGTGGCCCAATGACAAAACTAATCAGCAGCGCGGTGATGATTGCGCCACCACTACGGAAAGTGAGGTAACGAAACAGGTTGAAAATTTGAATATCACCCGCCAGTGGAAACAGTAAATTATAGAGCATCAGCGTTCTCCTCAATCGCACGCACCACCGCATCCATGCGGCTACCACGCGAACCTTTTACCAGCACCAAATCACGCGAACGCAGGGCATTTACCACCACTGGCGCCAGCTCTTGGCTGGTTGGTTTATAGGCACCGCGCATCGCTTCGGGCAGCGCATCATACAGGCCCTCCATAAATTTACCGGCCGCGAACACAATATCCATCTGGTTGTTCACCAGCGCCGGCAGCAAGCCCACATGCATTTCCATGGCGTGGTCGCCCAGCTCCAGCATGTCGCCCAGCACCACCACGGTGCGTATTTTTTCGGGCGAAGCATCACGTATCTCGGCAATTTTTTCAATCGCACCAATCATCGATACGGGGCTGGCGTTATAGCAATCATCCACCAGACGCAAATTGCCGCCTTTCATGCTCAGCTGCTGAATGCGACCGCGACCTTTTGGTTCGGTGAAATAGGCAAGCTCGGCGGCTGCTTTTGCCAAATCACCACCCAGCGCATCCACCACGCCCAGCACCGCAACAGACGCCAGCGCCCAGTGTTTACCAATGGTGCCAATCGTATAGGTAATGGCGGTTCCGGCAATCAGCGCTTCAATGCGCGAATGGGCTTCCTCAATGCGATATTCCACCATGCGGCACAGTGCTTTTTTTCCGGTACCGAACGAGAGGATGCGATCAAGACCCTTCTCTTCCGCATGCTTCTTCACGCGCGCAAAATGTTCATTGTCAGCATTAATCACCGCCACACCCGTGCGCCCCATGCCATCAAAAATAGCGGCTTTTTCATCGGCAATGGCTTCGACGCTGCTAAAAAACTCAATATGCACTGCCGCCACCGTCGTAATCAGCGACACATGCGGCTTCACCATGTGCGACAGCGGGCTGATCTCACCCGCATGGTTCATGCCCATTTCAATCACCGCATAATCCACATCACGCGGCAAATTGGCCAGGCTCAGCGGCACACCCAAATGGTTATTCAAATTGCCCTTCGTAGCATAGACCGAACCCACCGAACCCAGCGCCACGGACAGCATTTCTTTTGCGCCGGTTTTGCCCACACTGCCGGTCACACCAACGAATTTTGCTTTGCTGCGCGCACGTGCCGCCACGCCCAATTGCTGCAATGCTTTTTCAACATCGGCCACCATCACCAAATGCTCGGGGTTCACGCCCATCACCGGCTTGCTCACCAGCGCACCCACCGCGCCTTTGGCAATGGCCTCGGCCACATGGGCGTGCCCATCCATCTGCGAACCATGCAGCGCCACAAAAAGCGCGCCCGGCTGCAAGGTGCGTGTGTCAATGCTCACCGAAGTGGCTACCCAGTTTCCACTGGCAAGCCCGCCCGTAGCAGTAATAATTTCTTTGGTCGTCCATTGAGTAGTCATGCGGCAACTGCCTCTCTGATGTGTTCTGCATCGTTGAAGTGGATCACTTGATTGCCGATGGTCTGGGTTGTTTCGTGGCCTTTGCCGGCGACGACCAGAACGTCACCCGCTTGTAGTTGTTGGACCGCGTGACGG
>CANEUT010000161.1 GCA_947441895.1 Rickettsiales bacterium
AATGAGGTTGGTCTCCAGCATTTCTTCGGGGGACATGGGCGGCAGAATACCAGGTAAACACGCAGCCAGCATGGATTTGCCAGAACCAGGTGGCCCAATCATCAGTAAATTATGGCCACCGGCGGCGGCAATTTCCAGCGCGCGCTTGGCCACTACCTGCCCGCGTACTTCGCCCAAGTCGGGCCCTTTTTTTTGCGTCTCCATGGCCCGCGCCTCGGGTGTGATCAGCACTTGCTGGCCTTTCATGTGGTTGACCAGTGCCAGCAGCGATGCGGGCGCCAGCACTTCCACATCGCCTGCAAAAGCGGCTTCGCCACCATTTTCAGCCGGGCAAATAATGCCTTTGCGTTGACTGCTGGCAGCAAGGGCGGCGGGCAAAATGCCTGCCACCGGTTGCAGCTGACCATCAAGCGCCAGTTCGCCCAGCGCCACATAACCCTCCAGCGCATCGGCGGGCAAAAACCCCAGCGCCACCAGCATGCCTAAAGCGATGGGCACGTCGAAATGTGAGCCTTCTTTTGCCACATCAGCCGGAGCCAGATTAATAAGAATTTTTTTGGCGGGCAGCTGAATGCCCATGGAGCTGAGCGCCGCCCGTACTCGCTCGCGTGATTCGCGGATGGCATTATCAGGCAGCCCCACAATAGTGAAGCCGGGCAGCCCCGCGCCCAAATGCACCTGCACCTCGACGGGTAGCGTTTCAATGCCCTGAAAGGCAACGGTGTGAACGCGTGTGACCATGGAACCAAATTATGGAAGGATCATTTGTTTTGCTAGTTTTATTTGGCGCGCAAGCGCGCGGTGGGGCCCTTCGCCCCAAATCCCGCCGCTACGCGGATCGCCATGGAAGGCTATGCACTGATTATTCAACTGGTTGTGGGGTCGTGCGTAGCGCTTTATGGTGCGAGCCACGCGCGTCAGCGAAGTGAGGGGGAGCCATTAGCGGGGGAACAGCCTTGAGCATCAGCCAGTGAGGCCTTTAGGCCGAGATGGCCAAACAAAAGCTTTCCCCCACGCGGCTTTGCCGCCAAACAAAACTGGGCAAAACGCCTGTTTTTGACTAAAAACATCAAAAACTAACGCTATCCTAATGTTTCTTTAGCATTTCTTTAACCATCGCCCCTCATAGTGACCCTCATGGAAACGTCTGAACTCCAGCCTTTTGATGCGACCGTGCCGCCCCGCGTGGGTGGGCGCGGCCGCTCGCCCAAAGCCAAAACGCTGATTGCGTTTTCGGTGCTCATCATGCTGTTATTTTGCGTATTCGTGGCCTATCAGGCCAGCAAAGCCTATGCGCAAGCCGTGGAAGATGGCAAAGCCAACGCTACCCGTCTTACCAAAATTTTGTCCGATGAGGTAGAGCTTACTTTTCTTGCCATTGACCTTACTCTGCGCCGTGCGGTGGAACGGCAATATTTCAACATGATGTTTGGTGGCAATTTGCCGCATGATATTGAAAATAATTTCCGCATGTGGGTGGAAGAAACCCCGCAAATTGCTGCACTGATGCTGGTGAATGACCGCGGGGTGATTGAAGTAGCCGCCAACAAACAGGGCTATGACCAGTGGTATAACTATAGCGATTCGGTGAGCGAAGATCCCGCCTTTAAGGCCATGGAAGAAGACACCGAGCGCAATTATTATATTGGCCAGCAGCGCACCAACAACCTTACTCACCCACAGTTGATTGTGATGAGTCGCCGTCTGAATAAACTGGATGGTAGCTTCGGCGGAGTGATTGTTGCCGCACTTGACCCGAGATTTTTTTCTGATTTCTTCAGTTCGGTCGATTCAGGAAGCGACCGTTTCATGGCGTTGATGCTAGATAATGGCGCATTATTATACCATGGGCCCGCGGCCATTGCGGATCAGGACGTGATTCTGGATTTTATTGGCGATCAGGTGACTAGTCGTGGGCGAAGCCGCCAAGTGGTTACTAATACTAAAACTTTTAAAAATGCTTTCAAAATCTATTCCTATGTAACGTTGAAAAATTTGCCGATCACCACGGCGGTGGTGGTGGATGAGAAAAACTTTTTAAGCGGCTGGCGCAGCGCGCGCCTGAAAGATGTTTCTTTTTTAGCCATTTTTACCATCTTTGGTTCGGTGCTTTCTTTCTTCGCACTTAACATGGCAAAACAAATTCTGCGGGTGGAAGAATCAGAATCGGCGGCTATTCTGGCGAGTCAAGCGAAGAGCGAATTTCTGGCGAATATGAGCCACGAACTGCGCACGCCACTGAATGCGGTGATTGGCTTTTCGGAAATGCTGGGGGCGGGCTATTTCGGCCCCATGAACGACAAACAGAAAGAACGCCTGCAGGACATTAATTTGTGCGGCACCCATTTGCTGCAGCTTATTTCGGACATTTTAGAATTCAGCAAAGGTGAGGCCGGTAAGCTGGAGCTGAACGAAGAAGAAATTGATGTGCGTCGTTCGGTGGAAGAGGGCGTGCGCATTGTGGCCGAACGCGCCAAAACCAAGCAGATTAACCTGAGCACTGACTTTGATCCGCTATTGCCCATTTTATTTGCCGATAAACGCAAATTGCGGCAGATTTTGCTGAACCTGCTTTCCAACGCCATTAAATTCACGCCAACGAATGGCACCATTAAAGTAAGCGTGCGGCTTGATCACCATCGTCAGTTGCATTTGGTGGTGGCCGATTCCGGCGTGGGTATTGCCGAGGCTGATATTCCAACCGCGCTGGCAGTATTTGGTCAGGTGCATCGCAATCAAAGCCACGAAGGAACGGGGCTTGGATTGCCACTGTGTAAAATGTTCGCCGAGCTTCATGGCGGCAAATTACAGCTCACCAGCGCCGTGGGCGAAGGCACCACGGTGCGCGTTATTTTCCCAGAAAACAGAATTCGATAGTCTTTGATTTGCACCCGGAATTTTCTCCTGAAAATTCCATGGCGCGTGCTATCGCAGCTCATGGCTGGCTCGGCCTGCTGGCCTCGCGCTACATGGCGCATGATGCAAGGCTACGCACCGATGCTTCGGGCACTGGAAGAATAAAGAAGCGAGCTGGAAAAGCGCGCTAACAACTAAACAAAGGCTTGCTGATAACCACCAGATATAGTAGTGCAAATACCTATACCAACTATTCATGGTGGTCATGGCGTCTCACTTTCCTTCCCAAGCAAAAGCAAAAAACCCTGAGCTCTCCTCGCTTGAACAGCGTGCCCATGCCCAACAGCATTATTACTGGCGGGTGCGCGTTACCAAAGCCCTTGAAACCCTGGAACGCGAAGCCCGTCGTATGCTGCAGCTGGAAGAAGAGCTGGGGCAGTTTGCCGCCACCTATTACGAAGTGGTGGGTGCAGCCGCCGAACGGTTAAGTCGCCTCGAACAACAGCTCATGACGGAAGTGGCCGCCACGCCATCCTACGCCACGGTGGCCGAGTTGCCCGCCGTGATTGCCCAGTGCGATGTGCGTGAAGCCCGCCGCGCTGAACTGAAAACCCGTTATCGCAATTTGGCCAAGGAAATTCACCCGGATCGCGCCATGGTGGTGACCGGCAATGGCACCCGCGCGGAACATATGCAAACGTTGAACGTGGCTTATCAGCGGGGTGATTTGCCAGCGCTTTTGAAGCTGGAAGCGGAAATGCTCTATTCCACCATTGCGCACGGCGATGCGGGTGCCCTGCAAAAACTGGAAGACGCTGTGCGCGCCATTGAGCGTGCTGCCGATACCTATGCCGATGGTTATCGCGCCATGTTGCGCTCACCCATTAACGAGCTTATGCTGCGCGCTATGCAAGCGCGCTTAGCCGGCTGGAACTGGATGGACGCCGTGCTGCAACGGGTGGAACGCACCATTGAAGAAAAAGAACGTGCCCTGGCCGAAGCCAGCATTGCCGCCATTGGTGATTGGCGCGCCCTCCAAGCGGTCGCTTAGTTTTTATAGCGGCGAAGCCGCGTGGGGGATAAGAATCGCCCGCTACCGCTCCCTCTCTTTCACTTCGTTCTGGCTCGCGCCGAGCCTTTGTTTTGTCGCCTTCGCGACGAGGGCGCTACGCATAACACTACGAACGATGGAATATTAAAGAAGCGATTA